>NZ_JAPCIQ010000070.1:0-21881 GCF_027707405.1 Aeromonas sp. QDB68
TGCAAAGTAAACTGGATGGCTTTCTTGCCGCCAAGGATCTGATGGCGCAGGGGATCAAGATCTGATCAAGAGACAGCGGCCTGGCCAAACCGAACCTGTGCAACGTCTTTGGCCGGGGCTGCACCCCGACCCAGCCCATGGGCAGTTGCATGGTCAGCTCCGAAGGGGCCTGCAATGCCTACTACCGATATATGGGGATCCAATGAGAGAAATTCAGCCAAGCCACGGTGGTCGGGTGATGAGGAGAGATGAACCAGCCTGTTTCTGCAATCTTGTGGAGAACCAGACCCGATGAGAGAAATCCAACTTAGCCACGGTGGCGGCGGTGTCGAGATGAACCAGCTGATAAGCCACCTCTTCTTTCGCCACTTTGGCAACGAGATCCTGCTGCGTGGTGAAGATGCCGCCCTGCTGCCGGTAAACGGCCCCGTCGCCTTCACCACCGACAGCTTTACGGTCTCGCCGCTCTTCTTCGAGGGGGGCGATATCGGCAAGCTGGCCATCGCCGGTACGGTCAACGATCTCGCCATGATGGGTGCCAAGCCCGAGTATCTGAGCGCAAGCTTTATCATCGAGGAGGGCTTCCCCTACGCCGATCTCGCCCGCATCGTCGAGTCGATGGCCGCGGAGCTTGCCAACAGCGGCGCCCGCATCGTCTGCGGCGACACCAAGGTGGTGCCCAAGGGAGCAGCCGACAAGATCTTTATCAACACCAGCGGGGTCGGCACCTTCCCGCTGCCTGAGCAGAGCCGGGGCATCTCGGTACGCAACCTCAAGGCCGGTGACGCCATCCTGGTGTCGCGGGATATCGGCAGCCACGGCGCCTGCATCCTGATGGCCCGTGACGCCCTGCAACTGGGATCTGATCTGAAAAGCGACTGCACCACACTCTGGCCGCAGGTCGAAGCGCTGCTGCAGGCGGGCATTACCCCTCACGCCCTGCGCGACGCCACCCGCGGCGGCCTTGCCGCCGTGCTCAACGAGTGGAGCAGCGCCTCCCAGGTGGCCATCGAACTGGAGGAGTCCGCCATTCCGGTGTGCGACCCGGTGCGCGGCCTGTGCGAGCTCTACGGTTTCGAGCCCCATGATCTCGCCAACGAGGGAACCATGGTGCTGGCCCTGCCTGCCGAGCAGGCGCAGGACGCACTGGGCATCTTGCGACAATTCAACCCCTCCGCCAGCCAGATCGGCGTGGTGCAGGCGAGCGATCGCCACAAGGTGATCCTCAATAACCCCTGGGGAAGCCGCCGCTATCTGGAGCTGCCGCAGGGGGAGCTGCTGCCGCGGATCTGCTGAGCGGCCATTCCGTTCCGTCAATTACAGGGAGGAGTCACTGCTCCTCCCCATATCGGTTAAGGAGCCACCATGCACGAAATGTCTCTGGCCATGGCCGCCATCGATCTGGCAGCCGAGCAGGCCACCCAGCGGGGCTTTAACAAGGTGACCGCTCTCTGGCTCGAGGTCGGCAGCTTCTCCTGCGTCGACCCGGACACCATTGCCTTCTGTTTCGAGGCGGCCGCCAAGGGCACCGTGGCCCAAGGCGCCCAGCTGCACTTTCAGCACCAGGCGGCAGAGGCCTGGTGTTACGACTGCAACCAGACGGTCACCCTCACTGAGCGCGGGCAGGCTTGTCCCGAGTGTGGTGGGTACAAATTACGAGTCGCGCAGGGTGATAGCCTGCGCATCACCGACATCGAGGTAAGTTGATATGTGTAGCGTATGCGGATGCGGCCAGGCGCGGATCGCCGGCCATGAGCACGATCATGAGCATCATCACGAACATGAACATCACCATGAATATGGTCATGACGCCCATCACCATCATGACCACCAACAGAGCGCACCGCGCACCCTGATCATTCACCACCACTATCACCATCAGGGGGATGTCCATCACCACTACCACGGGGTGCGGGCTCCCATAAGCCATGAGGGGCATGATCAGCCGCATGAGCACCACCATGATCACTCCCACGACCATCATCATGAACATGGCCACTCTCATGACCACGGCCATTCCCACGCACATCCCCATGATCACAGCCATGACCATGACCATGACCATGACCACCAGCAGGGTGATCTGCACTACGGCAAAGGGGAAGCGGGGTTGTCGGTGCCCGGCATGGGGCAGCGCCAGCTGATCGCCATCGAGATGGATGTGCTGGCCAAAAACAACGCGCTGGTCGCCCACAACCGCGAACACTTCGACGAGGCGGCCCTGCTGGTGCTTAACCTGGTCTCTAGCCCGGGTTCAGGCAAAACCACTTTGCTTTGCGAAACTCTGCGCCAACTGGCCGACAAACGCCCCTGCGCGGTGATCGAAGGGGATCAGCAGACAAGCAGAGATGCGGATCGCATTCGTGCTACTGGCGTGCCTGCCGTGCAGATCAACACCGGCAAGGGCTGCCATCTGGACGCCAAAATGGTCCACGACGCCTGCCACCAGCTGCCCGCCAATGAAGGGGGCATCCTCTTTATCGAGAACGTCGGCAATCTGGTCTGCCCCGCCAGCTTCGATCTCGGCGAGAAGTACAAGGTAGCGATCCTCTCCGTCACCGAGGGGGAAGAGAAGCCGCTGAAATACCCGGATATGTTTGCCGCCGCCCAGCTGATGGTGATCAACAAGACTGATCTGCTGCCCTATGTCAGTTTTGACGTCGCCCGCTGTATCGAGAACGCCAAACGGGTCAACCCCTATATCCAGGTGATCCAAGTCAGCGCCACCACGGGGGAAGGGATGGATGCCTGGCTCAACTGGCTGGCCACTGCCTGAAGCTGAACCGATTAAACACCGCTGCTAACGGTAGAAAACAAGAGAGGGAGGCTGATGCCTCCCTCTCTTTTGTCTATGAACCTTGTCGGCCGTGCTATCTGTTCGGATTAGCCAGCGTCCCCTCACCCTGGCCCTATCCCCAAGGAGAGGGAACCGGTTTGTGGATGCCGACAGCATGCTGCAACTATACGACTCCCTCAAACGCCTCAGGGGGCGCTTCGAGCATAACAACCAGCCATATTCTTAAACCCCGAGATTTTCCAAACCCTAAACCCCGAGCGTGGTGAGATGGCACCTTCTGCTCCCTTCTCCCCTTGCGGGAGAAGGGCTGGGGATGAGGGGGAAGCCAATCCTCAGGCCACGCTACGGGCCATCGCCTCCTGCTCAGCCGTCACCTCGCCAAAGCGCAGCACCCGATGGCAGATCTGGCGCAGCAGTGCCTGCTGGTGACTGAAGACAAGCATGGCGAGCCCCCGCTGCTCGCATTCAACCATCAACTCCCGCCAGAGTTGGCGCTGAATCTGCGGATCCAGCTGGGCGGTCACCTCGTCGGCAATCAGCAGTCGAGTGCGGGGATCGAGGGCGCGCAGCAGCGCGATGCGGGCCAGCTCACCACCGGAGAGATGGCCGGGTTTGCGACCAAGCCACGCAGGTTTGACCATAAAGCGGGCCAGCATGGCGTCATCGGGGCGCCACACATCCCAGAGCGCCTGCCCGGTGGTGCGATAGGGATTGAAGGTGAGTTCCGGGTGCTGGGGCACCAGCTGGATGGGGTTATAACCGTTTACCTTTTCAGGTACTGGCTGCCCATCCAGCAGGATCTGCCCGCCGGCCCCAACCGGTTGCCAACCCGCCAATACCCGCCCCAGGGTGGTCTTGCCATGGCCGCTCGGGGCGGAGATGCCGAGCCGTTCGCCCGCTTTCACCGTCAGCGACAATCCCTGCCAGAGGGGACGTTCCCCCTGGGCGATGGTGAGACTTCGTACTTCCAACATTATGAAACCTTCGGCGCAGAGAAGAGCGCATTGAACTCGGGCAGCGCCTGCCAGTGGGCTCTGAGCATCTCGCTCCCCTGCCCCTGGCGCAGATGGTGGCAGCTCAAGGTATCGCTCACCTGCCCCTGATGCAGCGCCACGATGCGATCGGCAAAGCGGGCCGCCAGCGCCAGATCGTGGGTGACCCAGAGGATACCGCTGCCCTGATTGGCCAATTCACGCAACTGACCGAGCAGCAGACAGGCCAGCTCCTCGTCGAGCCAGGCGGTGATCTCGTCTGCCAGAATGTAGCGAGCGCCGCCGAGGGCCGCAGTGCAGGCCAGAATGCGCTTGGCCATGCCGCCGGAGAGCTGGCGTGGGAATCTGTCCAGGGTGGTCGCGGGCAGCTGGTAGCGCAGCAGCTGCTCGCCGAGCCGCTCGCGAGAACCATTCTGGCCGCAGAGGCGTGCCGCACGTCCCAGCTGACGCTCCACCGTCAGCAACGGATTGAGGGCGCTCACCCCCTGCGGCACATAGCAGAGGGTGTGGCCACGCAGTCCGGCACGGCTGGCATCGCACAGAGGCGTGCCATCGAGAGAAATGGTGCCGCGCATGCGCAGGTTATCCGGCAGCAGGGTCAGAGCGCTTTGCAGCAGCAGGCTCTTGCCCTCGCCGCTCCCCCCCACCAGTGCCACGATTTCGCCGGGCGCCAGTTGCAGGCTGATATCGGTCAACAAAGGCTGCCAGCTGCGCCGCCCCAGCCAGGAGTAGTGGGCCGCTTCTATGGTCACCTGATCAAAACTCAGCATGGTTCACTCCTGTGCCACAACAGCTGTTGCAACGCGCGGGTAGCCTGATCAAAGAGCAACACCAACAGCAGCAACATCAGCCCCGGGAAGAGGGCCAGCCACCAACCGCTACCGGCAAGATAACGCAAGGCATCGGCCAGCAGCAGACCCAGCGAGGCCTCATGGGCCGCCAGCCCAAAGCCGAGAAAGCTCAAGGCCGCGCTGTGCAGCACCGCATGGGGAAACATCAGCAAGGTGCCGATAAACCACTGGGGCAGCAGCCCCGGCAGCAGGTGGATGCGCCAGCGACGCAGCGCCCCCATCCCCTGACAGCGGGCCAGCACCACGTAGTCACTGCAGGCGATCCGCCGCGCCTCGGCGCAGAGAATGAGCGCCAACTTGGGCCAGTGGGTGAGCGCCACCGCCAGGATCACCCCGCGCATGCCTCCCCCTGCGGTAAAGCAGATGAGGATCAGCAGCAGCATATGGGGCAACGCCAGCATGGCGTCGATCACCATTCGCACCGCCGCATCACATCTGGGGTGAATGAGCGACACGCTTGCCGCCACCATGGCCAGCAGGCCGCTACAGAGCGCCGTGCTGATGCCAAGCTCCAGACTGGTGAGGGTGCCCTGAAAAGCCCGCAACCAGAGATCCCGCCCCATCTGATCGGTACCGAACCAGTGTGTCAGCGAGGGGGGCTGCTGGCGCGCCAGCAGATCCATCGGCACATCCTGATGAGAGAGGCTCCAGCCGTAAGTGGCCAGCAGCGCCAATCCGAGCAGGGCAAAACCCAGCCGCAGTATGGAGGGAAGAGGATTAAACAGCATGCTCGCCCTCCCAACCCCGATTGATGCGGGCCAGCAGCACCCGAGCCACCGTATTGCCAATAAAAACCAGCAGGGTGCAGAAGAGCACTATGCCCATCAGCAGGGGGATATCCCCCCGAAGCCCCGCATCAACGGTAGCCTGGCCTAGCCCCGGATAGGAGAAGACCTTCTCGGCCAAGAGCGATCCGCCAATCAACTCGCCAAGGGAGGCAAACTGCAGGCAGAGCGCCGGGGTCAGGGCGTGGCGCAGCACGTGAAAACGCAGCATGGGCCAGCCGCCATCCCCCTGGGCGCGGGCGTAGCGGATAAAGTCGCTCTCCAGCACCTCGGCCACCCGCTCCCGGGTGTGCAGGGCGATGTTGCCAAGCCCCAGCAGGGTCAAGGTCGCCACCGGCAGCAACAGATGACGCAACCGCATCAACCAATCCGCCTCATCGGCAGCCAGTCCCGGCGTCCAGGCGCAGCAGACCGGAAGCCAAGGCCAGTGCACCGCAAACAGGGCGAGCAGCAAGAGGCCCACCCAGAAGGTGGGCAGGGAGGCAAGCAGGTAGGCAAAGCGGCAAATAAGACGATCGGGCCAGCGATTGAGATAGCGACCGGCGCAGAGGCCCAGCAACATCCCGAAAAAACCGGAGAGCAGCCAGGCGCCCGCCAGCAGCAGGAAGGAGGCGGCAAAGCGCTGGCCTATTACCTCGCTCACCGGCGCGTTGTAGAGCATGGAGTAGCCGAGATCCCCCCGCAGCACCTGGCTAAACCAGTGCCAGTAGCGCAGCCAGAGCGGCTGATCCAGCCCCCAGCGGGCGGCGATGCGGGCGTACTGCTCCGGCGGCACGTGCAGCAGATCGTTGCCAATATAGGCCTTGATGGGGTCGATGGGGGAGTAGCTCAGCAGCACAAAGGTGGCGACGGATACCAGACAGAGCAGCCCTGCCAGACGCAGCAGGGCTTTCAGACTTGTGCTAATCAACGTGGACGAACTTAACGGCACGTCCACCGCCAATCCTGCAGGTTGTTGAGCAGGGACCAGCTACCGTGGATTTCCGGCGCCCCCTTGCCAAGGTCGATGCAACGGTTGGCGAGATAGGTGTGCTGCACGTTGAGCAGCCAAGCCCAGGCGGCATCCCCCTGCACTCCGGCGCCGGTCTTGCCATCCCACTCCACCTGCTGCCAGAACGGCACGGCCGCCTGCCAGTTCGGGGCATCCAGCGCCTGCTTGAGGTGGCTATCCACCACCGGATTGCTGTAGTAGCCCGGATTGTAGAACTCCACGCCGCCGGAGCCGCTCTGATAGTGGTGATAGAGTTCCATGGGATCCAGACTCCCCCACCCCATCAGCACCGGATTGGCGTGCATCTCGCGCTCCACCTGCTCCCAGCTGCCGGATTTGAGACTCACCTCAAAGCCGATGGGCCCCAGCATGGCCCGCACCGCTTCCGCCAGATCCCGGCGGGTGCTGTCGCCACTGGTGTACCAGAGGGTAAAGGCGGCGCGCAGATTGCCCTTGTGGCGAATGCCGTCGCTCCCCCTCTTCCAGCCCACCTCGTCGAGCAGGGCGTTGGCGTGGGCGGCATCCCCGTCCTTGAAAGCGGTGGCTTTGCTTTGCCAGGGCAAGCCTTCCACCGCGCTGTAGGCGGGGATGGCGTGCCCTTCCAGCAGCTGATCGGCCAGCAGCTTGCGGTCGATGGCGTAGTTGATGGCGCGGCGCACCGCCACGTCCGAGGTCACGTCGTTGCCGATGGGATAACCCTTGGCATCCTTACCGCCCGCCGGCGGAATGGGGAAGACGATACCGCGGTTCTCCACGCTCGGCCGCACCCAGAGCTTGAGGGAAGCAGGCACGGTTGGCGCCAGTGACGGGGCAATGCGCACCAGGTCGAGCTGGTTGCTCAGGGCGGCGGCATAGGCGCTCTCCTCGTCGATAAAGACAAAGACCAGCCGTTTGAAATCATTGTTGCCGCCGGCGTAATAGGGGTTCGCCTCCACCACCAGCTGTTGACCGGGCAGGAAGCTCACCAGCCGGTAAGGGCCGGCACCGACCGGCTTTTGGGCATAGGCTTTTGCGTCGTAATCCTTCTTCGACACTATCCCCAAGGATCCCAGCACGTTGACAAAGGTGCTCTGGGGGGCACTCAGGGTAATGGCAACTTCGGTAGGCGAGAGCACCTTGGCCGAGACAAAGTTGCCCATGTCGATCTTGCCGCCACCCTTGGCTGCGCTGTTGTAGGTAAAGGCCACATCCTCGGCGGTGAGGGGCGTGCCGTTGGAGAATGTCAGGTCAGGCTTGAGGGTAATGATCCACCCCTTGCCATCCTGGTTCGGAGTCACCGCTTGGGTGAGCACGTTCTGCCAGCTGAGGTCGGCGTTTTGCTTGAGCAGCGGGCTGTGCAGCAGCAGATAGCTGCCGTGGCTCCAACCAAGCAGCGGGTCAAACCCTTCGGTGGGCTCACTGCCGATGGCGAGCTTGAGTTCGGCGGGGACGGGCTGGGCAGCCAGCGCCATGGTAGAGAAACCGCCCGATAGCAGGGCCAGCAGGGGCAGTGCCCGCACCAAGACTGGCGCACCAAGCAGGCCATCGATACGGCCATGTTCAATCTTCATCATGATCCTTGTTCCCAGGATTCACTCGCAGAGATGCAACGCCACCTCAATGAGGCGAGTGAGGGGCCCATGCCGGCCCCTGTGTCAAACTGACGCGCCCGGTTGTCGGCACGCCTTGGTCTCAGGACTTTCGTCCCCCGAACAGTCGTCGGCGCCCCAGATCCACGCCGCCCTCCCCCTGCTGCACCGGAAGCGAAAGCAACATCTTGAGGGTGCTGCTCACCAGCGCACGCCCCTCGTCGGCCCCCAGATGCGGGTCGATGGGGGACATGAGCGAGCAGGCCAGCAGTTGCTCCGTCTCGGGCAGTGCCCCCACCATAAAGGTCAGGTTGCCGCAGGGGAGCTGCAGGGCGAGCCGCTCGCTGCTGCTGCGCACCGGCCAAAGCTGATCCGGCCCCGGCAGCACCACCACGCTCAGCATCCAGGGGGTGAGCACGCAGCCAAGCCACTGCCCTTCAAACAGGGTGCACTCTGCGACTATGGGCATGGCCGGGTGATAGAACGGCAGGGCCTGCATCTCTTGCTGCGCGATCCGCTCGTACTGGGCTACCAGCAGAGGCGCGGGATTCGCGGCAAAACCGGCGAACTCCTGCGCCGACTCTGTCGCGGCTTCGTTCACTGTCTTGTTCACTACCTCATTCACAATGGATTGCGCCATACGCCCTCCCGCGCTCGCTCGGCCTTCTCCTGCTCAGAGAGCGGAATGGCCGGAGCTCCCAGACTGGCCAACAGGGTCAGGATCCGATCCGTCGCCTCCCCCAACGCCGTCGCCACCACAGGGGTCAGCCCGATGCGGGGTTCGAGGGATTCGGGCTCGACCCCGATCAGGGTGAGCCGCCTGGGGGATTCCCCCGTCATGTGCAGCGCCGAGAGCACGTCCGCCAGCCCCAGCTGATGGGGGGAGATCTTGCGGCCAAACAGGGTCGGGATCTCCTCATCCTTCAGGGTCACCACGGTACCCGGTGGATTGCCGCTGCGCACCGCGTCCGCCAGTATGATGTGGTCGCGACTGGCCATCGCTTCGAGCAACTCCATGCCGGCGGTGCCGCCATCAAGCAGCTCGATGCCGGGGGCGAAGCGGTAGTCGCGCTCCAGCCCCTCGACGATGCGCACGCCGACGGCCTCATCGCTCAACAGCAGGTTGCCCACGCCCAGGATCAGGGTGTTCATCACAGCACCTTCACCTGAGTTGTTTCACCACTCAGGGTATCCACCACGTGCACCGCGCAGGACATGCAGGGGTCGAACGAGTGGATGGTGCGCACTACTTCCAGCGGCTTGGCCGGATCGGCTACCGGGGTGCCCACCAGGGACTGCTCGTAGGGGCCGGGTTCATCGTTGAAGTTGCGCGGGCCCGAGTTCCAGGTCGATGGCACCACCGCCTGATAGTTCTCGATCTTGCCACCCTTGATGACTACCCAGTGGGAGAGCATACCGCGCGGCGCCTCTTCAAAGCCCACCCCGCGAAACTCCTTGTCCGCCGGGATCTCGGTCTTGATGTAGGCGCTGACATCCCCCTTGCCGATGTTGTCCACCAGCGCCTGCCACTGATGGGACAGGGTGTCTTTGAGCACGCAGCAGCGCACCGCCCGGCCGATGATGCGGCCCAGGGTGGAGTGCAGCTGTTCGGTCTTGATGGCCGAACCGGTCAGCGCTTTATAGATGCCGTTCAGCTGGTCGAGGTGTGCCACCGTCTCCGAGTGCTTGGCGGCGAGCTTGACCAAGAGGTCTGCAAGCGGCCCCACCTCCACCACCTTGCCGTAGAAGGTGGGGGATTTGACCCAGGAGTATTTGCCGTCATCCTGCCAGCCGGTGTAATCGGGCTCGGTCTTGCCCTCCCAGGGCTTGAGGGGGGCGTCATCCTTGTACCAGGCATGCTTGTTGCTCTCGGCGATGCCGTCCATCAGCCAGCCATCCTGATGGCTCTCGATGGGACGATAGCCGGCCAGATTGCCATTCTCGATATAGCCACCGGGCATCAGGAAGCTGCCGCCGTCACCGTCGGTGGGCAGCTCCGGCACGCTCAGATAGTGCTTGGCCCCCTGCCCCAGGCTCAGCCACTCGGGGTAGTGCGCGGCTATGATGGCGGCATCCACCTTGTAGACCTGCTCGATAAACTCGCCGAGCCGGTCGATAAAGCTCTTCACGTAGAGCAGCCGCTCCAGGTTGAGCACGCTCGGCGCATCCAGGTTGATGGGGTTGGCCACGCCGCCCACCGCCAGGTTCTGGATGTGGGGAGTCTTGCCGCCGAGGATGGCGACGATGCGGTTGGCATCGCGCTGGCACTCCAGTGCCTGCAGATAGTGGGCCACGGCGATGAGGTTCACCTCCGGGCTCAGTTTCATCGCCTTGTGGCCCCAGTAGCCGTTGGCGAAGATGCCGAGCTGGCCGCTCGCCACCAGGGCGCGGATCTTGTCCTGCACCTTGGTCAGCTCGTCGGCGCTGTTGAGGGACCAGGTCGATACCCCCTTGAGCAGGTCGGCCGCTTTTTGCGGATTGGCCTGCAGTGCGGCGGTGATGTCCACCCAGTCCAGCGCGGAGAGCTGATAGAAGTGGACGATGTGATCGTGGATGTTGTGGGCCGCAATGATCAGGTTGCGGATGTACTGGGCGTTGACCGGCACCTTGGCGCCGATGGCGTTCTCCACCGCCCGCACCGAGGCGATGGCGTGAATGGAGGTACATACCCCGCAGATGCGCTGCACTATCATCCAGACATCGCGCGGGTCGTTGCCCTTGACGATCTCCTCCATCCCGCGCCACATGGTGCCGGACGACCAGGCCTTGGTGACGACGCCGCCTTCGATTTCACAGTCGATACGCAGGTGACCCTCGATGCGGGTGATGGGGTCTATGGTGATACGTTGGCTCATACGTTGGCTTTCCCTCGGGCCTGATAATCTTGGTGAACACGTTCAAGTGATGGCAGTACCGGCAAGAGCCGGATCAGCAGCAAATAGGCACACACCTCGATGGCGACGAAGCCCAAGGAGATCAGCACTTCCGCCGCGGAGGGGAAGTAGTGGTAGCCATTGCCGGGGTTGAAGGCGAGCAGGGAGTAGTCCAGTCGCCAGAGGGCGGCGCCCAGCAGCATGCTGAGGGCCCCCAGGAACAACATGCGCGAATCGCGGCGGCTCTTGTCCCAATGGAACACCAGCAGCGGGAAGATCATCAGCGCGATCTCGCTCCAGAACATCAAGGCGTAGCGGTTCCACTCGGAGAGATATTCCGACTTGTCGTTGATGACGATCTCGGCAAAGCGCAGCGCCACGAACAGGATCAGGAAGATGTCGATCACCTGGGTCAGCTTGTAGAACAGCGACTTCTCGTTGGGGCCGCGCCCCGCCAGCCCTGCCTGCACCAGGGAGCCTTCAAACACTACGATGGAGAAGCCCATGATGAAGGCGGTCAGAAGCGAAAAGACCGGCAGCAGCTCATAGCTTTGCCAGAGCGGATGGATTTTCTCCCCCGCCACAATCATCAACGAGCCCATCGAGGATTGGTGCATGGTGGGCAGCAGTGCCCCCAGCGCCAGAATGAAGAACATGATCTTGTTGAGTCGTGCCATGGAGGCCTTCCAGCCGAACTTCTCCAACAGTACGGGGGCAAACTCCAGCGCCATCACCCCGATGTAGATAGTCATGCAGACCGCTGTCTCGAACAGCACCGAGGAGGTGTTGAAGAAACCCGGAATGTAGAAGTAGGGCAAGTTCCAGTAACGGCCGACGTCGATGGTGATGGAGAGGCCGCCCAACGAATAGCCGAACAGGCTCGCCAGCAGGGCCGGTCGCACCAGGGGGTGATATTCGCCCCGATTGAAGATGTAGACCGCCCAGGCCAGCGCCCAGCCGCCGCAGGCGAAACCGGTGCCGATCAAAAGGTCAAAGGAGATCCAGAGCCCCCAGGGATAGCCACCGTTGAGATCGGTGACCGAGCCCAACCCGAAGATGAGGCGTTTGAGGATCAGCATGCCGCACAGGATGACGAACGGCGCCAGCACCATGACCGGCCAGCTGACCAGCCTGCCCCCCAGCGGATGTGCCTTGTGATTACTCATGCTCCTTGCCTCCCGATTGCTTGTCATGGCCCGCGTGCGAGTCATGATCGTCGCCATCCTGATGGTCCTTGGTGTTGCGGCGAATGAGCACCGACAGCCCGGTCAGCACCACCAGCGGCAGCACCATCCCCTTGTAGAGGGTGTGCTGGATGTGCTCGGAGCGCGCCCCGGAGGAGAGCTCCGGCAAAGCGGGCATGTCGAGCTTGGTGTAGGGCACCCCGGCCAGCACCAGCACCTGGGTACCGCCCCCCTCCTTCTCGCCATAGACGTAAGGCTGGTAGTTGGGCACCTCATGCAGGTAGGGATCGTTGGCGCTGAAAGTCTGGCGCGGGTAGGCATATTCGCTGCCCGGGGTGGCCAGCAGCCGGCGCTTGGCTTCGGCCATCAGCGCCTCGCGGGTGCCGAAGATGACGGCGCCGGTGGGGCACACCTCGACGCAGCCGGGCAATTTGCCCTGATCGATGCGCTCAAGCCCCTTCTGGTTGCAGAGCTCGCACTTGTGGATCGCCCCGAACGGGTTGTCGTAGTCATATTTGGGCACGTCGAACGGGCAGCCCACCATGCAGTAGCGGCAGCCGGTGCAGACGTCCGGGTCGTAATGGACGATTCCGGTCTTGGGATCCTTGGTCAGCGCCTGCACCGGGCAGACGGAGACGCAGTTGGGATCGACGCAGTGCATGCACTGCTTCTTGATGTAGGCATAGCCATCCACCAGCTGATCCTTGTGCTCACCCGTGCCGCTCTTCCACACCTGAATGATGTTGTTGGTGTAGGGGCTCAGCTTGTCGTTGTTGGACCAGGTCGCTTCCCCGGCCGGATTGGCCGGGTTGCCGTTGAGGCGCTGACACTCCGCCACACAGGCCTGGCAGCCGATGCAGAGGGTGGAGTCGTAGAGCATGCCGAGCGCACCGGGAATGGGCGGCTTGTTCTCGGCCGCCGCCAGGGCAGTGCCGGAGACGGTGGTGCCCGCCGCCAGCGCACCGACGGAGGCGAATTTGAGGAAGTTGCGTCTGTTCACGGTCACTCCTCCCGTGATGAGTGCTGCCCGGCTTCATGGCGCTTCTGCTGGCGACCGAGCTCACGCACCGTCATCAGACTCACCCCGACCAGCACCCCGAGCGCCCCACCGATAAGGCCGGTGGCGGTGGGCGACATGTGTCCTCCCTCCTGGATGGCCACGTCGGGCTTGTTCACCCGCGGAGTAGGATTCTCCACCTTGGCGAGCTGGAAGATCCCCTTGCTGAACCCCACTCCCTGCTCGTTGCAGCCGTAGCAGGGATGGCCTATGCCCACCGGCCAGATGCCGCCGCCCACGTCGCAGAACTCCAGGGTCGAGCAGTTGCCGTAGGTCTCCGGCCCCTTGCAGCCCAGGTGATAGAGGCACCAGCCCTGACGGTGGCCCTCGTCGCCAAACTCCTTGGCGAAACGGCCGGCGTCGAAGTGCGGGCGACGCTCGCAGTTTTCGTGGATGAGCCGCTCATAGGCAAACAGCGGCCGCTTCTTGGCATCGAGCGCCGGCAGCTTGCCGTAGGTGATGTAGTAGGCGACCGTGGTGAGGAAGTTGTGGGGATTGGGCGGGCAGCCCGGGATATTGATAATCGGCGTGCCGAGGTTGCCGAGAGCCTCCTCCAGGCTGACGGCACCGGTCGGGTTGCCGCCACTGGCAGGCACCCCGCCCCAGGCGGAGCAGGAGCCGATGGCGATGACGGCAGCCGCATCGGCAGCCGCGCGGCGAATATGGTCGACAATGGGCTCACCGGCCACCATGCAGTAGACACCGCCATCCTTGAGCGGAATGGAGCCATCCACCACCAGCACATACTTGCCTTTATAACGCTTGATGGCGTTGTGCTTGTTCTCTTCTGCCTGATGACCAAAGGCCGCCGAGAGCACCTCGTGGTACTCCAGCGAGATGGTGTTGAGGATCAGGTTCTCGATGGTGGGGTGGGTGGCGCGCAGCAGCGCTTCGGTGCAACCGGTACACTCCTGCGCCCCTATCCAGATCACCGGCGGCCGCTCGGGGCTGGTGAGCGCGGTGGCCATCTTGGCGACGGCGTGTTGGCTTAATCCAAGGGTTGCGGCCATCCCGGCGCAAAGCTTCATAAAGTCACGGCGATTAATTCCATGAGCCGATAAAAAAGTATCCTCGACCATTCTTCTTATTCCCGTCAGTGAGCATTGTTTGACAAATGCTTAATTGCGGGAATGCTATGCCTCCCCCTCCCCCTTTATGTTGATCTCCATCAAGTGACGGAACATTATTCAAATAGAAAACTCATCATCATGGATTTAAAAAATCCATATATAGCATAGACTTAGAAAGCATGGCGTGGGCTACCAAAATACCCACCAGGGGGTATTTTTGCGTGTTATTGAATTTAATTCATTTAAATTACCCGTTAGTTAGTGATGTTAAATAATCAGAATGAAAGCGTTGTCACACTATTTGATCCAATATTTATGCTACCAGTCACAGGCTTTTTTCCGCGTCAAAAGTAGCTAAAAACATATACCTTTAAATTTTATTTAATTATATGTCACCAACCAAAATGAACGCGCAAACGATATTTATTATCAGCCTTTAAGAAATAACCCGCCCTGCTGTTCAAGGCTGATCTTCGCCGCTTGATTAATTAACCGGCCCACATCCATGCTTCACCATCCCTGGCCACGGATGACCTGTCTCTCCGGCCGCGTGCGCCACCAAGCCGGCCACAAGCTTTCTTGGTGGCGTACACCACTCGCCGGTTCGACGAGATGCCCTCTTTAATCCGGCAGTTCCACCTTCACCCCCCATGGAGCTGGTAGCCTGCTTTTCTCCTCTGCCATGCACCTGCCCCTCCCCACACCTTGAACCCCACCTGCACGCAGCCGGTGCGAAAAACCGCCAACAATGTGCGAAAACGGCTCGATCCCCCTCCCGTTTTAAGGGGAAAAACCAGTGATAAATATTGCCCGATAGGGAGCCAGAGAAAGCGTTGGCAGGGAAATTTATACCGAGGAATATTCCGTATTTTGCGCATTTACGCATTCCTATTCGCCACATAATTTACCAACAAAAAAACAACTGATAACATCTTTTTACATTTTAAAGCATATAAAAAACATGATTCAGTGACCCCCGTTTGCTCGTCCCGGCAGCCAGGATCACCGGATCGGGATTGAAACCATCAGCCAACTACTCATCGAGCAGACACCCGACCCATGATGAACACAGTTACGGCCAGCATCGATATCGATGCACTCCAGCACAATTTCACCGTGGTGCGCCGCCATGCCCCCCACAGCAAGATCATCGCGGTACTCAAGGCCAATGCCTATGGCCATGGGCTGCTGCAGGTGGCCCACGCCCTCGCCCAGGCCGATGCCTATGCGGTGGCAAGGGTCGAGGAGGCGCTGGTGCTGCGTGCCAACGCCATCACCAAGCCCATTCTGGTGCTGGGAGGCTTCTTCAGTGCCGAGGCGCTGCCGCTGCTGGCGAAACACGAACTGCAAACCACCTTGCATACCTGGGAGCAGCTGGCACTGCTCGAGCAGGCCAGTCTGCCCGCCCCCATCAAGGTGTGGCTCAAGCTCGATACCGGAATGAACCGGCTCGGGCTGCGCACCCTGGAGCTGCCCGCCTTCATCGAGCGGCTGAGCCATTGTCGCAACGTGGTGCAGCCGTTCCATCTGATGACGCACTTCAGCCAGTCCGATGAGCAGGATACCCAGGCCACCCGGCTGCAGATCGAGGAATTCAACCGCCTCTCTGCTCATCTGCCGGGCGAGCGGGCCATGGCCAACTCCGCCGGC
Source organism: Aeromonas sp. QDB68 (assembly GCF_027707405.1). Taxonomy (NCBI): domain Bacteria; kingdom Pseudomonadati; phylum Pseudomonadota; class Gammaproteobacteria; order Aeromonadales; family Aeromonadaceae; genus Aeromonas; species Aeromonas sp. QDB68. Next base: position 15,819 of record NZ_JAPCIQ010000070.1, read on the forward strand.
ATCCTCGCCTGGCCGGCATCGCGCAGCGACTGGATCCGACCCGGCCTCATGCTCTACGGCGCCTCCCCGTTTACCGGTCAGCTTGCCGCCGACCATGACCTGCGCCCGGTCATGAATCTCAAGAGCCAGCTCATCGCCACCCGCGCCTGCCAGCAGGGCGAGGCGGTCGGCTATGGAGGACACTGGGTGGCGGATCGAAATACTACCCTCGGCGTGGTGGCCGCGGGATATGGCGATGGTTACCCCCGCATGGCGCCCGAAGGTACCCCCATGCTGATCAATGGCCGCCGGGTGCCCATCGTGGGTCGGGTTTCCATGGACATGATCACCGTCGATCTGGGGCCGGCGGCCAGCGACAAGGTGGGAGACGAGGTGACGCTGTGGGGGGAAGGGTTGCCGGTGGAACAGGTGGCCGAAAAGATAGGCACCATCCCCTACGAGCTGCTGACCCGCCTGACCAGCCGGGTCCATCTGACGCACTGTGACAAACGCGAACAGATGCCGATGTTGAAGCTGGCCTGAGCAAGCGGTCTGAGACCGGCCACAGAGAAGTGTCAAACCAGCCCTTGATAAACAAAAGGCCCCGTCTTTCGACGGGGCCTTTTGTTTTATTTGGCGGTGAGGGAGGGATGATTCGCCACTGCGTGGCTCACCCCTTCGGGGCGGCCTGCGGCCGTTCATCGCAGCAAGCTGCTCTGCTCGAACCCGGCGAGGGTTCTCACCCCCCTCTTCGAGATGAGCTGATGACACTTCCCCAAAGCAAAAAACCGACCATAAGGTCGGTTTTTTGCAATTTGGCGGTGAGGGAGGGATTCGAACCCTCGATACGTTGCCGTATACACACTTTCCAGGCGTGCTCCTTCAGCCACTCGGACACCTCACCAAATTTTCACTGCTTGAAGTGGCTTTCGGAGCACGCTGCGCGTGCATCTTGCCGACTTCGTCGGTGGGCAGCCACTCGGACACCGCACCCAATTTTGGTCTGTGTTTTAACGTGTTCAGCCAACACGAATTCGCTGCGCCGTTGCGCTGGAACGGGGCGTAATGTAAGGGATAGGCGCGAGGCGGTCAATGCAATTTTTTATCTTTTGCCACTGTTTGCTCAATAAGCGAACCAAGTGACTAAAAATATGCCATTTCCTATCCCTTTCCATCAATTTTCAACCTCTTCGTGCAAATGTTCTCCTCGAATCGCCTCTTCCAGCGAACCGTAGAACTCCAGCTCTCCCGGCACCGGACGCACCTTGGCCCGCGCCAGGGTCTTGAGGGGCTGGAATTGCAATTCAGCCACCTTGAGACGGACCCCCGCCTTGGCCATGCGTTTTGCGAACTGCTGGAAGGCGGTGAGACCGCCAGCATCCAGGATGGATACCGCCTCCATTTGCAGGATCAACTCCTTGTGGTCCTTCACCTGGGCAAGCAACTCGTCAAAGACCCGCTCGGCGGCGGCAAAGAACAGTGGCCCGTTGATCTTGTAGACAAGGGTCGAGGGGGACACCTCGCTGGCATAGCGTTTGTGATCCGCCAGGTTGTGCAGCCTGGTCATCTTGGCTATCTCGCGCATGAACAGCAAAGAGGCCAGGATCACCCCGAAGGTGATGGCGATGACCATGTCGAAGATGACGGTCAGCGACAGGCAGACCAGCAGCACCAGTACATCGGATTTGGGCGCCCGGCGCACCAGATCCACCACCTTGTGGGCCTCGCTCATGTTCCAGGCCACCAGCAGCAACAGGGCGGCCATGGCAGAGAGCGGCAACCAGGAGAGCCAGGGAGCCAGCACCAGGATGGCAGCCAGCACCACCAGCGCATGGACAATACCGGAAATGGGCGAGGTGGCACCGGCCCGCACGTTGGCGGCGGAGCGCGCGATGGCGGCCGTCGCCGTGATGCCACCGAAGAAGGGAGCCAGGATGTTGCCAAGGCCCTGCCCCACCAGCTCGCCGTTGGAGCTGTGCTTGCGACCCGTCATACCATCGAGCACCACGGCGCAGAGCAGGGATTCGATGGCCCCCAGCATGGCCATGGAGAAGGCGGCGGGCAGCAGCCGCTCGATGGCGGCGAGGTTCCACTCCACCGGCGCCCCGTCCGGCCCCGGCAGCGCCCAGGGCATCACCAGGGTCGGGGCGATGGGGGGAATGCCCATGCCCTGACTGCCGTCGGCCAAGGTATAGCTGAACTTGCTGCCAATGGTGGCGACGTCCACCCCGAACTGGTGCAGACCAAACCCGAGCCCCACCCCCACCAGCACGGCGGGCAGATGGCCGGGTACCGGCAGGCGCAATCTCGGCCAGAGCAGCAACACCGCCAGGGTTGCCACACCCACCAGGGTGTCTCCCCATTGCCAGCTTGGCAAGGCATGGGCCAGCGCCTGTACCTTGCCCAGATAGGTTTCCGGCATCTCCAGGACCTGCAGGCCGAAGAAATCCTTGATCTGCAGGGTGGCGATGACGATGGCGATACCACCGGTGAACCCCAGGGTCACCGAGGGGGGAATGTACTCGATGAGGCGCCCGAGACGCGCCATGCCCATGGCCACCAGGAAACAGCCCGAGATCAGGGTGGCCATCAACAGGCCGCCCACGCCAAATTGCTGGGCCACCGGGTAGAGGATCACCACGAAGGCGGCAGTGGGGCCCGAAATGGAGAAGCGGGATCCCCCGGTCACGGCGATGACGATGCCGGCGATGATGGCGGTATAAAGCCCGTGCTGGGGCGGCACCCCACTGGCGATGGCCAGCGCCATGGCAAGGGGAATGGCGATGATGCCGACCGTGATGCCGGCGATGAGGTCGCGGCCAAAGCGCGCCACGCTGTAGGGTTCGTCAATGCAGGATTGGCGCAATGCGATGGCCAGCTTCACGCCTTGTAAGGAAGCTTGATTGTGCATGTCTAGGGTAATACCAGAAGAGGGAGACAAAGGCCGGGGTGAACCGGCACCCGATCATCATCAAGGGCCGGCAGAGCTGTCGACGCGGCGATGGTATCGAAGGCAACCATACCCGACCCGGCCAGATAATTCGATGGGCAGGATCAAGAAATGGCCATTACCCCGCATTATTGTCATCGATAGCTCGCATATCGCCGATTTTCCCTGCCATTCCTTTAATAGATCCCTGGTCATCGCGAACCGGCACCTCCCTCGCATCCCCCACACCTCAGAGGCAAGCCCATCGACAGGGGCGACATCGCCGATTTTCATCGGTTCCCGCCATGATCGGCTTATCCATTGCCTCGCCCCCTCCAGGCCGATGGCACCTTCATCGCCAGCCCGACCGTGGCCGCAGGCAGGGCATCTCAAGCTGCTGATTGTGCTGAAAATAGTCCACAGCGCCCAAGTTTTGGGCAAACGGGCCGAAAAGCCCTTTTTCCGTGGAGTGGCGGGTTGACACCCGTCCGGGGGATCATTAATATCCGCTGCGTCTCGACGAGACAGGCAATTCCTCCTTAGTTCAGTCGGTAGAACGGCGGACTGTTAATCCGTATGTCACTGGTTCAAGTCCAGTAGGAGGAGCCAATTCCCTCGTAGTTCAGTCGGTAGAACGGCGGACTGTTAATCCGTATGTCACAGGTTCAAGTCCTGTCGAGGGAGCCATATTCCATGCCTCAAAGGCCCGATCGCAAGATCGGGCCTTTTTGTTTTGCCTGTCTCTGGCATCCAATGCCACCACATTGGCGCCTTTTGCATGTCAATGCTCTCGCCCTGCCCCCTATACTGGTCCTCATTCCGCTAGCACTGACTTCACCTCGCACGGCAAAGGCGCACGCATGGCACACAAATCTCACTTTTCCCTGGACGTCGGATGGCAGCTACTGCTCAAAGACCTTGGCCTGCCATCCAGGCATGTCTTGCGCAGGGCACTGCTGCCGGAAGACACGTTGTCGCGCGAGAATCATGGGTTGACCACCGATGAGTATTTCCGTTTCTGGCGGGCGCTGGAGCAGGAAGCCAATGACGTCCTGTTTCCCTTGCGGCTCATCGAGACCGTTTCCAGCGAAGTCTTCAGTCCCCCCTTGTTTGCCGCCCTGTGCAGCCCGGATCTGATGCGGGCTGTCCAGCGGCTGGCCAAATACAAGGCGCTCGTTGCCCCCATGAGCCTCGAGATCTCGGTAGGCTCCTGGGGAGAGATGACGCTCTCCCCTCGCTGGCAAGGAGGGCACACCGAGGTCCCGGTCTCCCTGCAGGTGGTGGAACTCGCCTTCTTTGTCCGACTGGCACAGATCGCCACACGTGAGGCGATCTGTGCCGTGCGAGTGACACTGCCTGCGCTCCCTGCTGGAAAGGCACTGCAGCGCTACGAGCGCTTCTTCGGCACCGCCATCACACTTGGAACCCATGCCAGCATTACGTTTTCTGCCGTGGACGTGCTGCGCCCCTTTCTCACGAGCAACGAGGGGATGTGGCGAGCCTTCGAGCCCGAGCTGCGTCGCCAGTTGTGCGAAATGGACTCTGCCGCCACCACGGCGGAGCGGGTGCATGCCGTTCTGCTCGAGCTCTTGCCAAGCAACTCGGCCACCATTGAGGTGGCGGCAAGTCGCCTGGGCATGAGCAAGAGAACCCTGCAACGCCGGCTGGAAGAGGAAGGGGAAAACTTTCGAGCCCTGGTCAGCGAGACGCGAAGAAGGCTCGCCTGCCACTACCTTGAGCACACCACCCTGTCTGGAGGGGAGATAGCCTTTCTGCTTGGCTTCGAAGATCCCAACTCCTTCTACCGCGCATTCCAGGATTGGACCGGGCGGACGCTGGAAAGCACTCGCCAGTCATATCGATTCAACTGAGGTCAGCCTCATGACCACCCATATCAATCCCGTCGCGTGCTGCTCGCCGGGGCCACCTTCGCCGTCGCTGGCAGCCGGGAGGCATTTAGCGCCGTCGACTTCACGGCCAATCTGGCCGCCGCCAGGGCCGCGGTCAAGGACGGTGATCGCCGCACAGGCTGACTCGAAAGCAATAGGGATGGCGCAGTTCGATGGCGTCATGGCGCCGTTTGCCAGAACCATGGCATCACGGGTCGGATATGGTATCGATACCGCAGGCAAGCCGATTCTGGACTCGCATGCGATTCATTTTGCTCAAGGATCTTCCATATGAACTCAAACGTTGTGCTCGTCACCGGCGCCTCCTCCGGTATCGGAGCGGCCACCGCCATGAAACTGAAGGCTCTAGGATTCACCGTGTATGCCGCAACGCGGCGCATCGAACGCATGCAATGCCTGACAGACGCGGGGATCCGCGTCATCGCCATGGATGTGACCCAGGATGCATCTATGCAGGCAGGAGTTGAGAGAATCATCACCGAAACCGGCAAGATCGACGTACTGGTCAACAATGCCGGGTATGGCTCCTACGGCTCGGTTGAAGAAGTCTCTCTCGAGGAGGGTCGCACCCAGTTTGACGTCAATGTGTTTGGCGCCGTTCGCCTCATCCAGCTGGTGCTGCCCCACATGCGCGCCCGACAGACTGGCACCATAGTCAACATCACCTCCATGGGCGGCAAGATCCACACCCCGCTAGGAGCCTGGTACCACGGAACCAAGTTCGCACTGGAGGCCATCAGCGATTGCCTTCGCATGGAGGTGGAACCCTTTGGCATCAATGTAGTAGTGGTAGAACCGGGTGGCATCAAGACCGAGTGGGCCGACATTGCCGCGCAAAAACTGCGCGAGGTCTCCGGCGAGGGGCCTTATGGTCACCAGGCCCTCCCCATGGGGGAGTCCATGATCGGACGCGCCAGCCGCCAGCGCCAGTCCCCGCTGGAACTCATCGCGGATACCATCGCCAAGGCGGTCCAGACCCGTCGCCCCAAGACCCGCTATGCCGTTGGTTTTGGTGCCAGGCCGATGATCTTCCTGCGCCGCTTGTTGCCGGATCGTGCATTTGACCGCTTCATGCGCCTTGCTACAGGGATCCCGCACCAACGCGGCTGACCCAGTCCACCGACACCTCACCCAGGATAGGCTTGCGCCTGAAAGCCCGGCCATCGGCCGCAATGCTGTTCACTTAAGCGGAGCCGCATTGCGATTTACCGGAAAACGGGTCTTTGATATCTTCACCGCCCTGGG
>NZ_JAPCIQ010000071.1:0-21456 GCF_027707405.1 Aeromonas sp. QDB68
CAAAGCCAAACCACAGAAGTATGCGACGAGAAAACCTAGTAAAAACAATGCCAGTCAGGCTTAACTGACTGGCATTACAGCCAATGGCTGCCCTTTTCGTTGTCCCGGCGAATGACGACTCCCCTCAGTCCGCCGACTCCTCTCGCTCCAGCGCCCGGTCCACCAGCGCGTCCGGCAAGGGCTTGGTCACCTCGACCCCCAGCTCGCGAAAGCGCTCGGCCTGGGCGATCAGGTTGCCACGACCGTTGACCAGCCGCCCCATCGCCTTGTCGTAGCTCTCCTGCGCCTTGTGCAGGCTGCCCCCCATCTGCTGCATCTCCTCCACGAACAGCCGCAGCTTCTCGTAGAGGCGGCCGGCCCGCTCCGCTATCTGGCGCGAGTTCTGGTTCTGCCGCTCGTAGCGCCACAGGTTCTCTATGGTGCGCAGCGCCACCATCAGGTTGGTGGGGCTCACCAGCAGGATGTTGTGTTCCAGCCCGTAGCGCACCAGGGAAGGGTCTGCTTCCAGGGCAGCGAGGAAGGCAGGCTCCACCGCCACGAACATCAGCACATAGTCCAGGGTGCGCACCCCGGGCAACTGCTGGTAATCCTTGCGGCCCAGCTCGCGGATATGGTTGCGCACCGAGGCGACGTGCTCCTTGAGCGCCACCGCCTTCTCCAGATCGTCAGCGGCGTTGTACCAGCGCTCATAGGCGGTCAGCGACACCTTGGCGTCGATGATGATGTCCTTTTCCTGGGGCAGGTGGACGATGACGTCGGGCTGGTAGCGCTTGCCCTTGTCCACCTCGATGTTGACCTGGGTGTGGTACTCATGCCCCTCGCGCAGGCCGCACTCGGAGAGGATCCGCGCCAGCACCACCTCCCCCCAGTTGCCCTGCTGCTTGCTGTCGCCCTTGAGGGCCCGGGTCAGCGCCGCCGCCTCTTCGGTCATGCGGGCGTTGAGCTCGGCAAGGCGCTCCAGCTCGAACTTGAGGTTGTGGCGCTGGGCCGTCTCCTGGGCGTGGGTCTCTCCCACCTGGCGGCGAAAGCCCTCGAGCTGCTCCTTGAGTGGAGTGAGCAGGAGATCCATGCTGTTCTGATTCAGTTCGCGGAAGTTTCCAGCATTTTGTTCAAAGATACGATTGGCGAGGTTCTCGAACTGCTGGCTGAGGCGCTGTTCAGCCTCTTGCTGCAACTGCAACTTCTCGGCGCTGGCGATGCGCTCGCTGCGCAGGGTCGCCTCGGCTTCCTTGAGACGGGCGGTGAGCTTGAGCAGCAGGGTCTGCTGCTGATCCAGCTTCTGCTGAGCCAGCATCTTCTCGTCCTGCAGCGCGTCCCAGCGATCCTGCAACCCCTGATAACGCTCCTCCAGCAGCAGCGCCTCTTCACGGCCGCTGCGCCGCCCCCACCACCAGCCGAACAGCAGTGCCAGCCCGCCAGCCAGCATGGCAGGCCACCAGGTCAGCAGCGGGGTCATCGGCGCCCCCGCTGGCGCAGGAAGAGTTCGAGATAGCGGTTGAGCAGCAACCAGATCAGCACATAGAGCAGGTAGGCCGCCAGCACCACCCACTTGTGGCTGTTGACCCCGGTATCCAGTTCACTGAACTCGATACCCTTGAGATGGCAGTAGGCCCACATCAGCAGGGGGAAGACATAGAGCAGAGAAGCACGCCACAGAAATAGCCACATGAGTTCATTCAATCCCGCAAAAAGACCCGCCTAGCTTACACAAGGGCAACCCGGCTTGCGATCCTGCCCGCCGCTATTCTCTGGCTTGCCGGCCCAAAACTGGATAAAATTAACCCCTAATAGGTATGGGAGTGGGCATGACGCATTTTTTCTGTCGCTGGCTGGCACACGCATGGGGGAGCCCCCGCAGACCCGAGGTGGTCTGCCATGAGGCACGCCCGCCCTGGGCCATCGACGAGTCCCAGTTCCTCACCCTCTGCACCCGTTGTGGCGACTGCTTCAAGGCGTGTCCCAACGGCCTCATCAAGCCCGCCGATCGCCCCGAATATGACGGCAGCCCCATCGCCGGTACCCCAGTGCTGGATCTCGCCTGTGGCCAGTGCAGCTATTGCGGCAGCTGCGCCAGAGCCTGCCCCACGGGCGCACTGGATCTCTGCCTCGGCCGCCAGGTGCAGACCCGGGTCAGGATAGAGGCGAGCTGCCAGGCCCGTCAGGGCTACTACTGCCTGCTGTGTGAAGATGCCTGCCCCCAGCAGGCGATCAAGGTCGGCAACGAGGGAGTAACCGTCAACATGGCCGCCTGCGATGGCTGCGGCGCTTGCGGCCTCGCCTGTCTGCACGGTGCCATCACCCTTGTGCCCCAGCTCTGATCGCTGGCAATGACAGAGGGGCCCGCAGGCCCCTCTGTCATTCACCGTGGCATCATGCCATGGTCAGAATATTATCCTGCTCTATGCCGAGAAGGTGGCACAGACGAGTGGGATCCCGCACCGCATCCGCTAAAGTGTACTCCCCCAGTACCTCGAGGAAGGCGTGCATGGCGCGGCGCAGAATGCCCTGGATGCGGCAGCCCCCGGAGAGACGGCAGTTTTCGCGCTTGCAGTCCACCGGGCAGAGCACGTGCTCCATGTCCATCACCACATCGCGCAGGTTGATGGAGACGGCGGCACGGCCGAGGCGGATGCCCCCATGCTTGCCACGCACCGTCTCGATGTAACCTTTGATGCCGAGCTGATGCACTATCTTGACCACGTGATTGCGGGAGATGGCGAAGGTGTCGGCCACTTCCGTGATGGTCGACAGGCGATCACCGGGCTGGATGGCCAGGAAGGTCAGGGTACGCAGGGCGTAGTCGGTAAATCGTGTCAGTTGCATGGTCGCACTTGCCTCTTACTACAAGCCAGAAATCAGGACGACAGCCGGTGGCCAAAGAGGGGGTCTGCACATGCGTGCGCACGGGATGGGCTTCTTCGACCGAGTCGTGAAGTCACAAGGGTAAGAGCAGCCCGGGCGGGTGTCGACGAAGATGTACATAAATCGACACTTTCTTTGATTGATCGCAAACTTGCCGCCTCAGCGAGGGGTTTTGGCGGTTTCCGTCGACAAACCCCCACCTCCTCTGCCATCGCCGGAGCCGTTGTCCGGCGAGTTCAGTGGGGCTGTTTCAGCCAGTTGCGCAGCGCCTGGGAGGGGATGGAGCTCTCGGAGGCCACCGCGAAGGCGCCCCAGTCCACGGCGCACTGCAACGCATCGGCCATGGCCATGCCCCGCGCAAGACCGTGGATGAGGCCGCCCGCGAAGGCATCCCCCGCCCCCGTGGTATCCACCACGGAGACCGGTCGCGCCGCCACCCTGACCTGCTCCTCCCCGTGAATGGCCACGGCGCCCGCCTTGCCCTCGGTCAGCACCAGCCATTCGAGCTGATCCCCCGCGAGCTGGCGGGCATGCTGCCAGGGGTCGCTCACCTCGCCGAGATCGGTGCGGGAGGCCACCAGCACGTGGCAAGGGCGGCGGGCCTGCCCCCCCTTGGGATACTGGGCCACCACGAAACTCTTGGCGAGCATCTGGCGCATGTAGCCCACGATGGCGGTACCCGGATAGTTCACATAGAGGCAGTCCACCCCTTCGGTCGGCAGATCCCCCGGCAGATCCGGACGACGTGGGCGCCTGAGGATGGTGCGCTCACCGGTGGCGTCCACCAGCACCAGCAGCTCGCCGGTCTCGCCGCCAAAGCGTTCCACATGGCTGCAATCCAGGCCGTATGAGGCCGCCTGCTCCAGCAGCCAGTCACCGGTGTCGTCCAGCCCGACCCGGGAGGCGATGATCACCTCGTGCCCCGCCCACACCAGTCCGATGCCGGTATTGGCGGCGCCGCCGCCGAGTCTGCGCCCCTGATCCACGTATTGCAGCCGCGCCCCCGCCACCAGGGGTTCGGCCAGGGAGAGCACATGATCACAGTTGAGATTGGCGAGCAGCAGGATGCGGGACATGGAAACCTCGGCGGGAGGAGGCCGGCACCCCGGGGTGCCGGCACAGAAACGGAAGCGGGATCAGTAGACGGGCAGCTCCACCCCTGACAGCAGCTCGTCGATGCGCGCCTGGGTCGGCTGCTGCATCACGTTTTGGATCATCTCCTTGGTGAGATGGGGGGAGAAGGAGCTGATGAAGTCATACATGTAGTTCTGCAAGAGGATGCTCTTGCTGAAGCAGATCTGGGCTGGGCAGGGCTCGAACAGGTGCTCCAGATTGATGGCCACGAGGCTGGGGGCATCGCTATCGTTGGCAACCAGGGAGGAGATGATGCCGATGCCAAAGCCTAGCTCCACGTAGCGCTTGATGACGCCGGCATCCATCACCGTCATGTAGTAGTTGGGGGTGAGGCCGGCCGCCTGGAACACCTTGTCCTGCACCTGACGCCCGGTGGCGCCGCTCTCGTAGCTCAGGATGGGATACTGGCAGAGCTGCTCCAGGGTCGGCTTCTTCACCTTGGCCAGGGGGTGCTCCTGGGGCACCACCAGGGAGAGGGTCCAGAGGTAGGCGGGCAGCGCGATCAGCTCCTTGTCGAAGCCTATCTCGTGGGCCACGATGGAAAAATCCGAGTATCCCTTGCTGATCTGCTCCTTGGTGGCGGACATCACAGGATGCAGGTGGAACGAGATCTTGGGGTACTTTTTGGTGAAGTAGGTGACGCTTTTCGGCAGCAGGTAGCGGGCGATGGTGTGGGTGGTGTGGATGTTGAGGGTGCCCACGGTCGGATCCAGGTATTCCCGGGAGATGGCCTTGATCTTGCTCTCGATATTGAGCATGGCCTCGGCACACTTGATGATCTCCTCCCCCACCGGGGTGATCCGGTGCAGGTGCTTGCCGCGGCGCTCGAAGATGCGCACCCCCAGCTCGCTCTCCAGCAAGCCGATCTGCTTGCTCACCCCAGGCTGGCTGGTATAGAGCGCATCGGAGGCAACGGAGACGTTGAGATTGTGGTCCCGCACCGCGATCAGATACTTCAACTGCTGTAGTTTCAAGGTTGCCCCCTCACAGACTGACGCGGCGCTCGTCGATGGACTAGGCCGCCAAAAATGGCGGCCAGTGTATCATCCGGACTGGGCATATCGCCGCTTGATCCTTCATTTTGCTACAAAATCTAGCATCAGCGCGGTGGATATGACAAACGGGGTTCAGCGCACGTCGGCCCCGATCGGCAGGATGCCGAGGAACTGCAGCAGCCACTGCATCATGGTGGCGGAATCCACCTCCCCTTCCAGGGAAGAGAGACTGCTCTGGTAATGTGCATCGGGCAGCCTGTCCCGTCGCCGCTCGATCAGGGCCCGGTTGTACGCCACCGAGAATTCCGGGTGCCCCTGGATGGCGACGATGTGATCCCCCTGCAGGAACATGAAGTTGGGGCAGAAGTCGTTGCCCGCGAGCAGGGTCGCCCCCGGCGGAAGCTGCTCCACCTGATCCTGGTGGCTTGCCAGGATGCGGATGGTGTCCAGCCCCGGCGCCATCCAGGGTTTTGTCATCTGCATGGCATGGACAGACACCCCCAGCCCCCACCCCTTGGTGGACTTCATTACCTCCCCTCCCAGCGCCTGGGCGATCACCTGATGGCCGAAGCAGACCCCGGCCAGCTTGACGTTGGCATCGTGGGCCCGGCGGATCCAGTCGCGCAGCGCCAGGATCCAGGGGATGTCGCTGTAGGCATCGTGGCGCGAGCCGGTGATGAGCCAGGCATCGCATTCGGTCAGATCCGGGGGCAGATCGCCGTCGAGGGCGGACCAGACCCGAAATTCCAGCTCGGGGGCCAACGCCCGGAAACCCTTGATAAACATCTCGGAGTAAACGGGACCAAAATCCCCCACCAAATCGGGGTCCAGCCGGTCACAATCGAGAATACCCAGTCGCATCTGTTACTCCTTGACAGAAGCGCCCCCGCAGACCGGCGGCCTGCGGGGGCAAGAGATTAAAGCCATGGCAGCGAGCCGGTGGCTCACTTCATGGTCGGCATGGAGAACTCGGCGCCGGCGCGCAGGCTCTGGGGCCAGCGGGCGGTCACCGTCTTCATCCGGGTGTAGAAGCGCACCCCATCCGGCCCGTGCATGTTGAGCGGCCCGAAGATGGACCGTTTCCAGCCACCGAAGCTGTGAAACGCCATGGGCACCGGAATGGGAACGTTCACCCCTACCATACCGACCTGAACCCGCGTGGTGAAGTCCCTTGCGGTATCTCCGTCACCGGTGAAGATGGCGGTGCCATTGCCATACTCGTGTTCGTTGATGAGGCGCAGGGCCGTCTCGTAGTCCGGGGACCGCACGATGGCGAGCACGGGGCCGAAGATCTCCTCCCGGTAGATGCGCATCTCGGGGCCGACCCGATCGAACAGGCTGCCCCCGATGAAGTAGCCCTCGCCATGGCTCAGGCCCCGGCCATCCACCACCAGCTCGGCCCCCTCGGCCACTCCCTGATCCACGTAGCCGCGCACCTTGGCCAGGTGTTCCCGGCTGATGAGGGGCCCCATCTCGTTCTCCGGACTCTGACCGAGGCCGGGGCCGACCCGCAGGGCCGCCACCAGGGGAGAGAGCTTCGCCACCAGGGCATCGGCGGTCTCGTCACCCACCACCACGGCCACCGAGATCGCCATGCAACGCTCGCCCGCCGCGCCATAGGCGGCCCCCATCAGGGCGGAAACCGCCTGATCCAGATTGGCATCCGGCATGACCACCATGTGGTTCTTGGCGCCGCCCAGGGCCTGCACCCGCTTGCCGTGGGCCGAGGCGGTGGCATAGATGTACTGGGCGATGGGGGTGGAGCCGACAAACGACACGGCACCGACCCTCGGGTCGGTCAGCAGCACGTCCACCACCTCCTTGTCGCCGTTGACCACGTTGAGCACCCCGTCCGGCAGGCCCGCCTGCTTGAGCAGTTCGGCCATGCGCAGAGAGAGGGACGGATCCTTCTCCGAGGGCTTGAGGATGAAGGTGTTGCCGCAGGCCAGGGCCACCGGGAACATCCAGAGCGGCACCATGGCAGGGAAGTTGAACGGGGTGATGCCGGCGCAGACCCCCACCGGCTGCATCATGGAGTGACTGTCCACCCCGCGGCCCACGTTGAGAGAGTGCTCCCCCTTGAGCAGGTGGGGAATACCGCAGGCAAACTCCACCACCTCCAGCCCCCGGGTCAGCTCCCCCTGGGCGTCGGAGAAGACCTTGCCGTGCTCGCGGCTGATGAGCTGGGCCAGCTCGTCCCTGTGCTGCTCCATCAGCTCCTTGAAGCGGAACAGCACCCGGGCCCGCACCAGCGGCGGGGTCTGGGACCACTCCCCAAAGGCGCGCTCGGCGCAGGCAATCGCCTCGGCACACTCATCGGCCGTGCTGAGAACGACGGAGCCTTGCTGCTGGCCGGTGGCCGGATTGAAGATGGCACCGAAACGCTCGCTGCGACTCTCGGTCGTCTCGCCGTCGATGAAGTTGTCGATCCTGTAACTCATAAATCCTCCGTGATGGGTCATCCGTCCTCCCCTCGCCGCGCCGGGGCAGCACAGGGGGATGACGCCCGGGACGAGCGCCATCCTGTGTGATGTGGGGGTCAGTCCTGGGCCTGCAGGGCGTCCTGCAGCAGGGTGAAGAGATCGTCGATCTGGCTGCGCTCGATGATGAGGGGCGGCGACAGGGCGATGATGTCTCCCGTCACCCGGATCAGCGCCCCCTTCTCGAAGCAGCGCACGAACACCTCGTAGGCCCGCTTGCCCGGCGCATCGGGCATGGGTTCGAGCTCGATGCCCGCCACCAGGCCGTAGTTGCGCACGTCCTTCACGTGCTTGCAGCCCTTGAGGGAATGGGCCGCCTCCTCCCAGTAGCCCGCCAGCTCGGCCGCCCGGGTCAGCAGATTTTCGTTGCGATAGATCTCGAGGGTCGCCAAACCCGCCGCCGCGGCCACCGGGTGGCCGGAGTAGGTGTAGCCGTGGAACAGCTCGATGGCCCCCTTGCCCGCCGCCATCATGTCGTCATAGATATGGTTTTGCACCAGCACGGCCCCCATGGGGATGGCGCCGTTGGTGAGCCCCTTGGCGCAAGTGATCATATCGGGGATGACGTCGAACTCCTGGGCGGCGAAGGGGGAGCCGAGGCGGCCGAAACCGGTGATCACCTCGTCAAAAATCAGCAGGATGCCATGTTTGGTACAGATCTCCCGCAGCCGCTTGAGATAGCCCTTGGGGGGCATGATGACCCCGGTGCTGCCGGCGATGGGCTCGACGATGACCGCCGCGATGTTGCTGGCGTCGTGCAGGAAGACAATCTTCTCCAGTTCATCGGCCAGGGTGAGGTCTTCTGCTGGCAATCCCTTGGTGAACGCATTTTTCCCTATGTTGAGGGTGTGGGGCAGATGATCCACCCCGGTCAGCAGGGAGCCGAACCACTTGCGGTTGCCGGGAATGCCCCCCACCGAGATGCCGCCAAAACCCACCCCGTGGTAGCCGCGCTCGCGGCCGATGAGCCGGGTACGGGTCCCCTGGCCACGAGCCCGCTGCCAGGCCAGCGCAATCTTGAGCGCGGTGTCCACGGACTCCGATCCGGAGTTGGTATAGAAGACGTGACCGAATCCCTTGGGGGCGATCTCCACCAGCCGGTTGGCCAGCTCGAACGGCAGGGGGTGGCCCATCTGGAAGGTGGGGGCAAAATCGAGGTGGGAGATCTGCTGGGAGACCGCCTCGGCGATCTCGCGCCGACCATGGCCTGCGTTGCAACACCAGAGTCCGGCAGTGCCATCCAGTATCTTGCGGCCATCCTCTGAGTGATAATACATCCCCTCTGCCGACTTCAGGATGCGCGGCGCCGCCTTGAACTGCTGGTTGGCGGTGAACGGCATCCAGAATGCGGACATGTCGGGGGTATTGATGTCGCTGACAGGTTTCATGGTCACCTCATCCTTAAGGCGTTTAGTAACACCCGGCTCATGCCTATTAAATTAAACACCTGAATCCATAAAAAAGGGCTTTTATCGCCCGGCTTGGTGTCACCCCTCAGGGGTGGTATAAGATATTTAACACAATTTTAATAATAGTAAACAGTCAAGGAGTGTCTATCGATGGATATCGGTCACCGCCTCAAGGCGGTTCGCACCAAGGCGGCCCTCTCCCAGCGCGAGCTGGCAAAACGCTCCGGTGTGACCAACGGCTTTATCTCCCAGATCGAGAAAAATCAGGTGAGCCCCTCGGTGGCCTCCCTGCGCAAGGTGCTGGAAGGCATCCCCATGTCATTGGCCAGCTTCTTCACCGACGAGACGGAGATGGATTCCGAGGTGATCTTCCGTGCGGACGACATGCCGGATCTCGGCACCCACCCCATCAGCTACCGTCTGGTGGGTCACAGCCGCGCCAACCGCGCCATCGGCATGATGCAGGAGATACTGCCCCCGGGCGCCGACACCGGTGACGACATGCTGAGTCACGAAGGGGAAGAGTGCGGCATCGTCATCCGGGGTCAGGTGGAAGTCACGGTAGGCGAGCAGGTTCACCTGCTGGCACCGGGGGATGGCTACTACTTCGACAGCCGCACTCCCCACCGTTTTCGCAACGTGGGGGATCAGGAGTGCGTGCTGATCTCGGCCAACACGCCCGCCAGCTTTTGACGGGCCTTCTCTCGGAACAGCCCGCCGGGATCCACCCCTGCCCGACCCGGGGATCAGGCCCGCGACACGGGCTCCCGCCCCGCCGCGCGACCCCCGACACCACAGGCCAGGGCGCCCGGTGTGACCCGCCGTTGGCCCGGGTTGTTCGGGAACAGTGTTTAATGAATTGTTACAAGATGGATTTACAAGCGGCAGGATGTTTAGCATATTGATACGCGGAGACTGACTTTCTGCCGGTTCAAGGAGTGAACATGAGTGACCTGACCCTGGCCCAGTGGCAACACAAGGCCGCCCATCTGACCCTGCCCTCGCAAGCCTTTATCGACGGCACCTACCGGGATGCCGTCAACGGCGCCACCTTCGATTGCATCAACCCGGCCAACGGCCAACTGCTGACCAGGGTCGCCTCCTGCGACGCCGCCGATGCCGAGCTGGCGGTCAAGGCGGCCCGTGCCGCCTTCGACGACAAGCGCTGGTGCGGCCTCTCTCCCAAGCAGCGCAAGCTCATCATGCAGCGCTTCGCCGAGCTGATGCGCCTGAACCTGGTGGAGCTGGCACTGCTGGAGTCGCTGGATATGGGCAAGCCCATCGGCGACGCCATGGGGTATGACGCCCCCGCCGCCGCGAACTGCATCGCCTGGAACGCCGAGGCGATAGACAAGATCTACGATCAGGTCGCCCCGGTGGAAGAGTCCGCCCTGGCCCTGGTGACCCGCGAGCCCCTCGGTGTCGTGGCTGCCATCGTGCCCTGGAACTTCCCCCTGGTGATGGCCTGCTGGAAGCTGGGCCCGGCGCTCGCCACCGGCAACTCGGTGATCCTCAAACCCTCCGAGAAATCCCCCCTCACCGCCCTGCGCATCGCGGGTCTGGCGAAGGAGGCGGGCATCCCCGACGGCGTCTTCAACGTGCTGCCGGGCTTTGGTCACACCGTGGGCGAGGCGCTGGCCATGCACATGGACGTCGACTGCATCACCTTCACCGGCTCCACCAAGATCGGCAAGCATCTGGTGCAGTGCTCCGGCAAGTCCAATCTGAAACGCGCCTTTATGGAGTGCGGCGGCAAGAGCCCCAACATCGTGCTGGCGGATGCACCGGATCTGGATGCCGCCGCCCGCAGCGCCGTCGGCGCCATCTTCTACAACCAGGGGGAAGTGTGCACCGCCGCCTCCCGCCTGCTGGTGCAAAACAGCATCAAGCCCCAGTTCATGGAGCGGCTGCTGGCCCACGCCCGCGAGTGGATCTCGGCCAACCCGCTCGACCCCACCACCCGCATCGGCGCCATGGTGGACCACATCCAGATGGAGCAGGTGCTCAACTACATCGCCATCGGCCAGCAGGAGGGCGCCAAGCTGCTGCTGGGGGGCAAGCGCACCCAGCCCGAGGAGGGCGGCTACTACATCGAACCCACCATCTTTGACGACGTGACCCCGACGATGCGCATCTTCCGCGAGGAGATCTTCGGCCCCGTGCTGGCGGTGACCGGCTTCGACACCCTGGAAGAGGCCATTGCGCTGGGTAACGACACCGACTACGGCCTGGCCGCGGCGATCTGGACGGCGGATCTCAACCAGGCGGTGAAGGGCTCCCGCGCCCTGCGCGCCGGCACCGTCTTCGTCAACAACTGGGATGGCGGCGACATGACCATGCCGTTTGGCGGCTTCAAGCAGTCCGGCAACGGGCGCGACAAGTCCCTGCACGCCCTGGAGAAGTACACCGAGCTGAAAAGCACCTGGATCCAGCTCGAATAACGTCATAAATGACGCTTATCAACAAAACAGGGGGGAGAAATCCCCCTTTCTCATTTTTACTCTTTTATCCCCTCGCTCAATCGATATAATCGTCAAATAGCAAGCCATTAAATTTAAAGATAAAAATGCTGTTTTTTCTGGGAAGTGTACTGTTTCTGGTCGTGGGACTGCCGCTGTTGTTCTTCGTGCTGGGTCAGGGGGAAGCCTATGTCACCTGGGGCCCCTGGATCTCCGCCATCGCCCTCATGCTGTGGCTGCTGATGGACGTGGAGAAGATCCGCCGCGGGGGCGGTCGCTGAAGTCGCTCCTGCTGTTAAAATCCCGTCAGACCCATTTATTGTCTTCTTTCCCTGCAAAAGGATCGCTACACTGACTTTTTGCGATGTTTCCCGACATCCGCACTCCAGTGAAGGTTATCCGCATGCAACAACAGATCCAGCGCCAGGGCGTCCTCTATGCCCTCGGCGCCTACACCCTTTGGGGCCTGGCACCCATCTACTTCAAGTCCCTCTCCGCCGTGCCGGCCGCCGAGATCCTGACCCACCGCATGATCTGGTCCTGCGCCCTGCTGATGGTGCTGGTGCTGCTCGGACGCCAGTGGCACAAGGTGCAGGCGGTGCTGCGCCATCCCAAGGTGCTGCTCACTCTGGCCTTCACCTCCGTCACCGTCGGCGGCAACTGGCTGCTGTTCATCTGGGCCATCAACAACGGCCACATGCTGGATGCGAGCCTGGGCTACTACATCAACCCCCTGTTCAACGTGCTGCTCGGCATGGTGTTTCTGAGCGAGAAGCTGCGCCGCCTGCAGTGGTGGGCGGTAGGGCTCGCCTTTGTCGGTGTCGCCGTCCAGCTCATCGCCTTCGGCTCCCTGCCCTGGATAGCCCTGGTGCTGGCCTCGAGCTTCGCCATCTACGGCCTCATTCGCAAGAAACTGGCCCTGGACGCCCTCACCGGCCTGCTCATCGAGACCCTGATCATGCTGCCGCCAGCCGCCTTCTATCTGTGGGGCATCGCCGACAGCCCCACCAGCCACCTCACCCAGAATGACTGGCACCTGAACCTGCTGCTCATCGCCGCGGGCGCCGTCACCACGGCCCCCCTGCTCTGCTTCACCGCAGCGGCCACCCGGCTCAAGCTCTCCACCCTGGGCTTCTTCCAGTACATAGGCCCCAGCCTGATGTTCATCCTGGCGGTGACCCTTTATGGCGAGGCGCTGGCGCTGGACAAGATGATCACCTTCGGCTGCATCTGGAGCGCCCTGGTGCTGTTCAGCCTGGATGGCCTGCGCAGCGGCAAGCGGCGCCAGGAGGCCGGCTGAGGCGCCGGCGCAATAATCTACAAGCCAAGGGGCCGCTTTCGGGGTATCAATAGGGGATGAACGCACCCCAATCCCGCATCCACTACTGGCAATCCCGGCTGCTGCCGGGGGTTGAACTCTCCCACTCCCACCACAGGGAGTTCAGCTATGGCCGCCACGTGCATCTGGACTACCACATCGGTCTGGTGCAGCAGGGCGGCCAGAAGTTCATCCACAAGGGGAACAGCCACAACCTGGTGCGCGGCGAACTCTCCACCGTCAACCCGGACGAAATGCACGACGGCCTCAGCCTGCTGCCGGAAGGGTACGAGGTGCGGGTCTTCTCCATCGCCCCCGAGCAGCTGGCCCGCTGGCTGCCGGAGCACCCGGAGCCCTTCTTCGACAAGGGGCTGCAGAGTCGCCCCGACCTCTATCAGGGCTTCGCCCGTCTGCACATGTACCTGGATCAATCAAACCCCGACGGCCTGCTGGCGGAGAGCCAGCTGCTGGCCCTGCTCGGCGAGCTCTTCCGGCTCGCCCCCGAGCGCCACGCCCTGGCGGATCCCCAACTCAGATACCTGCGCGACCATCTGCTGGCCCGGCTGGACGAGCGCCACAGTCTGGAAGACCTGGCCGCCCTGTTCGGACTGGATCGCTTCGCCTTCCTGCGTCAGTTCAAGAAGAAGACCGGCATGACCCCCTATGCCTGGCTCAAGCGGCTGCGCCTCGAACAGGGCAAGCGCCTGCTCGGCAGCGGTCTGCCGGTGAGCGAGGTGGCACTGGCGGTGGGCTTCTTCGATCAGAGCCACTTCCACCACGGTTTTCGTCAGGCCTTCGGGCTCACTCCGGCGGAGTATCGCCAGCAGATGCTGCCCGCCTGAATCGTCGCCGCTGCAATCTTTTACAATCTCCCGTCCCCCGTCCTGCCCCATGCTGTCACCTCCATACCGCTGTCGGAGGTCTTTTATGTTCACCAGCCTGTTTCTGACCCTGGGTCTCGTCCACCTCGTTGCCCTGGCGAGCCCGGGCCCGGATTTCGCACTCATCCTGCGCACCAGCCTGCACAGGCCCACCGCCCTCGGAGCGGCCCTTGGCATCGCCCTCGCCATCCTGCTCCACGCCACCCTGAGCCTGACCGGCATCAGCCTGCTGATCGCAAGCCAGCCCTGGCTCTTTCTCGCCGTGAAACTGGTGGGTGCCCTCTATCTGGGCTGGCTGGGCTGGGGGGCGCTGAAAGCGGCCTGGCAGGGAAGCGGGGATCTGGCGCTGCGCGCCGGAGGCGAGCGGCCGGGCTGGCGCAAGGGGGTGAAGAGCGGGCTGGCCACCAATCTGCTCAACCCCAAGGCGATGCTGTTCTTCATGGGGCTGCTGGCCGCCATGGTGACGCCCCAGGTGGATGGCCTGACCCGGGGATTGCTGATCCTGGAGCTGTTCCTGCTCTCCCTCGTCTGGTTCAGCGCCCTGGCCTGGAGCCTCTCCACCCCCCGCGCCCAGCACCTGCTCGGCCGCATCCAGCGCCCGCTCAACCTGATGACGGGCCTGCTGTTTGGCGCGGTCAGCCTCTCCATCCTGGTGGATCTGCAGGGGCACTGGCCGGCGGCCTGACCGGCACATCGTTGGCGGCAAGCAGGGAGGGGCCTTGACGGACGGCGCGACTACTCCCCGCGCCGCATCCCCTTGCGCAGGTAGACGTAACCCTCCCCCGGGCTGCCCCAGCGCTGATGGGCGCCGTTGTCATAGGCCCTGTCCAGCAACCGGACGCTGTCCGGGCCGATCCAGAGGTACTGCACCAGGGTGGTGGCACCGCCAAAATCGGTGGCGCAATGCCCGACCCGGGTCTGTCCCTTGTACTCCCCGCCCGGCTGGCGGGTCAGCCAGATTTCGCACCCTTCGCGCAGGGAGAGTTGCTGCGGGGTGAGGGAGTCAAGCAGCTCGGGCCGACGCCAGGCGCCGGCAAAATCCGTGGCCCTCGGCATGGTCAGTTCGGCCATCAGGATGCGGCCATCGGGCAGGGAGGAGAAGCGGTAGATGCGCTGGCGAAACGGTCGCTGCGCCCGCTCGGTCAGAAACTGCTCCGCATAGACCCAGCGAAAGGGGCCTTCCCCGGGCCAGATCTCCACCAGCCGCAGCTCGGCGCTGGTGAAGCGGGCATCGAAGGTGGCCTGCTCCTGGCTGGAAAACTCCCCCGAGAACCAGGAGAGCAGGGGCTCCAGCCTCCCCTGCGTGGCATGGGGGCCGGGGGCCGTCACGAAGGGGACGGGCGCCGCCCAGATCAGGCTGGCGTAAAACAGCCCCAGCAGGGCCGCCATCAGCTGTGTCATCGAACCCTTCCGAGTCGCTTGCATGGCGGCGATTATATGAGCGAACGGTGACAATAACCTCTATCTTGATCAACTCCTTGAAGAGAAAACGAAAAATCCTCTCTGCAGGCGAAAGGAGGCGACGCCCCCCCGCAGGCCACGGGGATGACGGCTATCCTTGCTGCGACCCGTCCCTGTTGCCACCAAGAGGAGTCCCCCATGAACACAGTCACCCTGCATCGCGTGCTCAAGGCCCCGCCACAGCGGGTTTACCAGGCCTTTATCGAGCCGGACGCCCTGGCCAAATGGCTGCCCCCCCATGGCTTCACCTGCAAGGTGGCGGCGCTGGATGCCAGGGTCGGCGGCCAGTTCAGGATGTCGTTCACCCACTTCGCCAGCGGCCACACCCACGCCTTCGGCGGCGAGTATCTCGCGCTGGAGCCGGGCAAGCGCATCCGCTACACCGACCGCTTCGACGACCCCAACCTGCCGGGGGAGATGCAGGTCACCATCACCCTCACCCAGGTGCTGTGCGGCACCGATCTCGCCATCGAACAGGCGGGTATACCGGCGGTCATCCCGGTGGAGATGTGCTACCTCGGCTGGCAGGAGTCCCTGATGCAGCTCGCCACCCTGGTGGAGCCCGAGATCCCCGCCGAGTGACCCGACACGGGGGCTCCCCCGGTGGCCCCCACATAGATACCCCTTGTGAGAGAGGGGCCTGATCAGGTATCTCTGTGGGCAGGGCGGGCTGCGCTCTTGCAGCGACCATCCACCGCCAGGAGCCCCCATGAAACGAGTCTTGATGATGACCATGGCCGCCGCCCTGCTGGGCGGGTGCAGGCGGCCATCACCAACTTCGACCTGACCCGGCCCAACCCCAAACTGCGGGATCTGCTGCCCGCCAAGATCGCCATCAACGTCACCCGCGAGGTGATAGGCAAGGAGCCCTATCTGCTCAGGGTGGGGAGCATGGCCCAGTTGCTCGACGCCCAGAGCGGCAAGCTGCTGGTGCGGGTGATGGACGCTCGCGAGAGCCCGGACACCACCCACAAGGATTCCCCCATCACCGCCCTGGAGATGGAGAAAATGATCGATCAGTGGGCCGCAAGTCGCGCCAAACAACTGGCCGACAACCTGGGGCGCTGAGCCGGGCCGAAAACGACAAAGCCTGCCAGGGGGCAGGCTTTGTCGTCGCTGAAGCGCGGTTTATTGCAGGTTCAGACCACCCAGGTAATCCCGCTTGCCCAGATCCACCCCGGCCTGGCGCAGCAGGGCATAGGTCATGGTGAGGTGGAAGTAGAAGTTCGGGATGCCGTACTCGTGGACGCAGCTATGGCCGTCCATCCCCTTGCCACCGGCCCAGTAGGGGTAGTAGTGGCCGCTCGCATACTGGCTGAAATCGGCGTCCAGCTTGCCTTGCAGGTAGGCGATGGTCTTGGCCACGTGGGCGCGCAGATCCGCCATGGTCTTGGGATCATCCCCCAGCACCGGCGGCTCGCTCAGGCTGGCGGTGGCCACCACGGCGCGGGCGCTGTCGCAGCAGATCAGCACCTGCTTGCTCAGGGGCAGCATGTCGACGATGAGGCGCTCATTGAAGAAGTTGTCCACGTTGAATTTCTTCGCCTCGGCGTGGGCCTCGGCCTTGGCCAGACACTGGTCCAGGTTGGTCAGCATCTTGATGAACTGGGCTGCGATATCACGATTCATAATGCACTCTCGGTTGGTTGAAGGCAGTAAAACGAGCGGCTCCACTATAGCGCATCCCCCTTGCAGTTCGAGCCCGAGGAGATGAAAAGCGGGGGCGTTCTTCCTGCCCTGCGACAGGCAGTGGCGATCACCGGCGGGCAGCGAGACCAGCGCGCCATACCCCGTCGCCGCACCGAGTCCCTCTTTCCCCTTTTTTTGATCTGTGACAGGCATCTCGTTTTTCGAGGGGCGTAGTCTGGAGCCCGTTGCCCCGGCACGGGCCGGGGCCCCCATCCCACAAGGAGAATGCCATGAAGATCTACGATCGAAACCGCAATGTGCTGACCCTGGGCCAACGGGTGATGATTGCCGCCACTGGCGCGGTCGACACCCTCAAGGAGGCGCACACCGACAACCTGACCCCCTATGAGGCGGAACATGAGAAGTGCGTGCTGCTGACGAACAGCCAGGAGCGCTACGCCCCCATCGAGTTGATTAGACTAGGCTGATCCCGTTTTCCGTCACCCTACTCTTTACAATTCACCCGGCCGCACGTCCGTCGCTGGCCGGGTTTCTCTCCGCTCTACTCCTTCTCCGAGCCGCTGCCACCTTATGAGGGCGAGGCGATGCAGCTTGCAGGTATCCAGCCGGATTGCCCCGCTTCGTTGTGAACCCAGAGCCAGCCTGCCAGCTCCCGATCCACCCGAACCCGCTCCCCCGCCGCCACGTCCAGCTCCCGGGCGGTATAGTCCTGGCGCGCCTGCGCCTCCCCGGCGCTGATCGGGGTCAGCATGGACAGGGGCGCCCACCCCTCGTTGCCGTCTGCGGTAAAGGTGCGCACCCAGCCCGGGAACTCGTCGTCCTCATGGCCGATGCGCACCCGCTCACCGGCCCGAAAGGCGATGGGATTGGGGTAACAGGTGTGGTGCGCCGTGGTGATCAACGCCAGCATTGTCTCGTCCTCCGACAGGTTCTGATGAGTAACGTCCAGAGTCATACCATAAGCCGGGTCCCGTTGCGTCAGCCGGGCTCACACCCTCTGGCAGAGGGCGATCTCCCCCGGGGCGGGCCGACGGCTCTTGATCCCCACGATTCATTACTGTCAGTGAATTTTCATATCATCCGAGTGTCATTTCAGTGAACACATCGCCGCCCTAGACTGCTTCTCGAACCTTAACGAGGAGTCTTGTATGAAACTCACCCCTATCCCGTTGCTGGCCGGCACCCTCGCCTCGGCCTTCTCTTTCAACACCTTCGCCGGTGACATCGTCTCGGTGCAGTTCAGCGATGGCCGCCCCGCCGTGACCGGGGTCGAGGCGGTTAACAACGCGCTCAACCCCATCGGCGTCAACGTGGTCACCGTCGACATTCCCGAGGCCGCCAGGCCGCTGCTTGAAGCCTCCCACCGCCGCGCGTTGACCAAAGCGGAGCACGGCGCCCTGATTGCGGCCTTCAACCTGAGTCAGGGGGACCTGCTGGAACAGGCCAGGCTCGCAGGGCGCGCGCCTGCGGTGCAAGGGGGCGGCGTCGCCACCGAAGAGACCGGCGTCGGCCCCTACCCCAAGGTCTATGACGTGATGGCGCTGGACGAGCGCACCCGCAGCGCCGTGCTCGGCAAATATGGCCGCATGCACGTCAACTCCGCCGAGGACGGCACCGACATCGACGAGGTGATGACGGTGGTCAGCGGCGGCCCCTTCCGCTGGGGCTTTACCCTCAAAGACGGCAGCATCGCCCGCTTCCAGATAGACAGGGTGGGCCTGGAGGACAAGGCCGTGCGGATCAGCTATCACGGGCTCGGCATGCACGCCGGGTTGATGGATGCAAAACAGGGGCTGCTGGTGGCCTTCGCCCACGGGCCCAGAGCGTTCACCATGCGCTACCAGGCCGACGTGCCCCACGCCCAGTTGCTCGGCACCAACCCCTGGGCCGATGTCGGCATCACCCTGCCCCCCGCCCCCGGCAAGGTGCAGTAAGCCGGTGCGTGCCATCTGGCGGCGGGGCCCGGGCCCTGCCGCCTGCTTTTATGCCTGCCGTCACAGGCCGGGGTGCCCGGGGCTCATCGCCTCTCTTTCGTCTGCGTCTCTGCCGGACCCGCCACGCCCCGGAGGGCCATGATCCGGACCGGTCTGCCACCGGCAACTCTCTGTCTGGCGGGGGATGGGGGGTGGACACCCCGGGGAACCGCACTATTGTGATAAAAGTGCGCAATGATGGCGCCATCATTTACCAGTAGTGAATTAACGGGGGCAGGATGAACAAGATCACGGCGCTGAACGTCTTTCGCCGGGTGGTGGAAATGGGCACCTTCAGGGCGGCGGCGGACGACCTGCGCCTCTCGCAGGCGGCGGTCAGCAAGAACATCAACGAGCTGGAAGCCTATCTCGGCATCGCCCTCATCAACCGCACCACAAGGCGGCTGAGCGTCACCGAATCCGGCATGGCCTATTACGGCCAGATATGCGCCGTGCTGGACAGCCTGGAGGCCGCCGACCAGTCCATCATGGCCGCCTCCTTCACCCCCAGGGGCAGGCTGAGGATCGGCATGCCCATGTCCTACGGGCTGATCCGCCTCAACCCCCTCGTCTGCGCGTTCCAGCGCCGCTACCCGGAGATCGGCATCGAGGTGATCCTGAGCGACGCCTACATGGATCTGGTGGATCAGGGGCTGGACGTGGTGATCCGGGGGGCTGGCACCCTGGAGGACTCCACCCTGCGCGCCAAACCCCTGTGCGAGGTGCAGCGGGTGCTGTGCGCCGCCCCCGACTACCTGAAGGAGGCGGGCCAACCCGCCCACCCGGTGGATCTCAAGGGCCACAACTGCCTGCGCTACAGCCTCTCCTCCTCCCCCAACAAGTGGTTCTTCACCCAGGACGCGGAGAGCGTGGCGGTGGAGCTGCCCCCCGCCAGCTTCTGTGCCAACAACGGCATCGCCCTGAAACAGGCGGCGGTGCAGGGGCTCGGGGTGATCCTGGTACCGGATGAATTCGTGTCGAACGACCTGTCGGACGGCACCCTGGTCAGACTGCTCCCCGACTGGCAACCCGACCCCCACGCCCTCTTCGCCGTCTACCCCTTCCACAAGGAGCAGTCCCGCAACGTGCGGCTCTTTATCGAATTTCTCGTCAAGGCGTTTCAGTTGCGGTGAGCCCGACAGGCGGATACCTGTTGGAACCCGCCTGCATGTAGGTTCGATTAGCGAAGCGTCATCGGACGATCGCGTAATCAATCGCTCCCTCTGGCTACCGTCCGTCGTCCAGGATGACGCCCCCTGCCTGTGTTGCCGATCTATCCGCAAATAGTCGCCTGCCAAGCTGGCGGATCAGCAGCAATGGCGCCAGCAGGGTGAGCAGCAGCCAGTGGGTATGAGGCAGAATAAAGGTTCGGATGATCTCGTGTGGCAGCCAGGTCGATGCGGTTGCCGTCATAAAGGCGATGTCATAGGTCTGCCACAACCAGAGTCCGGCAAAGAGCGGCAACAACAGCGGACGGGGTATCAGCAAAAACAGGGGTAAGTAAACACACGCGAGTAAGGCGCTGAACTCCAGCATGGTTGGGGCCAGTTCAGCAAAGGTCCTTTCTGAAGAGAGGCCACTCCATTCGAGGGAAGTATCCTCGGTCAGTGCAGGCCACCACGATACGTATTGAAACAGGGTAAACGAGATCATAAACAGCAGGCTGGTCAGCAGCGCCAGCGCCGTTTTTCGCAAAAACCAGTGCCCCATCCGGCGTAGTGTCGGTATCCACTTAGACATTAATGACTCCCATCTGATGACGGGGCAGTATGCCTTGGCTGGCGGTGTGGTTAAAGCAACGCGCAGCTGCAATTCAGATCGGCCAACCCCTTGTTGGCACCTGTAATGGCAGCCCGATGCCCTAGTTGCAGCCAAAACGGTTGGTATAAATTTAATTTATAGGTTTTGCGAAAATGCCATCGTTTTGTCTTATAAAGGCAGGCGGCAAGCCACAAGCTCCCGTTTGGCTGCCAGCGGGGCTCTGAAGGGCAATGGCCGATTTGGCGAGAGGAATGATAGCGACAGGGGAGGCTGCCAAATGCTGAAAAATTGAGCCGAGTCACACCCCGCTCGATTTGAGCGATTGTCAGCCAGTGCAGGCTCATGCGAACCTTTAATGCCCGTTAACCCACTAAAAAATAACGACTATGTTCAGGCAAATAATGATGAGTGCCGCCCTGCTGTCGGCGGCGCTGCTTTCCGGTTGTGCTTCCGTACCCATGGCCGATGCCACCGCAGACGCGCAGGCCAAGCAGTTTGTGGCGCCCAAGGATGCGGCCAATCTCTATATCTATCGCAACGAGACCTTCGGCACGGCGGTGAAAATGCCGGTGCTGGTGGATGGCGTGGCAGTCGGCGATACCGTGGCCCACAGCTATATCCTCAAGCAGGTGACGCCGGGCAGCCACACCATCACCTCCAAGTCGGAGAACGATGCCACCCTGACCCTCAGCACCGAGGCGGGTAAAAACTACTACGTCTGGCAGGAGGTCAAGATGGGCCTGCTGATGGCCCGCTCCAAGCTGAGTCAGGTCAGCGAAGAGGAAGGCAAGCAAGGTGTGATGGAGAGCAAGTTGGTTAAGTGAACGGGTTGAGTCGTGACCAATATTGATGGTCGTGGATTACTGTGGCCATATTGATTCTGTCCGTATGAATTTCGTCAAGCATGGCTATGTGGATAGGTTAGAGATAGGCATATGTGACCTGAAAAATTCCCTCGTGAGCGACCAAATTCGTGATTGCCAGTCAAGGTCATGCCCTGACTCTTATACACAAATAGCGGTCTGAACGGAACTTTTCCCGTTTTCCAGGATCTGATCTTCCATGTGACTCCC
>NZ_JAPCIQ010000072.1:0-21435 GCF_027707405.1 Aeromonas sp. QDB68
AAAAGATCGGCTCAAACTGAAAAAATGAAATGACTGAGTCAGCCGAGAAGAATTTCCCCGCTTATTCGCACCTTCCCCAGAGCGTCGCCATCCTGGGCTCGGCCCTGAGCCAGAACCGGGGACTGGTCGGCATCAATCAGGGGGCGGGTGAGGGCAACCAGCAACTGAACGCCTTCGCCCTGTCCCTCGATGACAGCGGCCTGGGTGTCGTGACCGACATCAATCTCAGCTCCAGCGTCGCGAAGACCCCAGGGGGAAAGCCCCCCGCCAACACCACTACCAGCATCTATCTGGATGACACCGCCCTCACGGGCAGCAAGGGGGTCATTCAGGTGAACCAGGTCACGGGACAGGGAAACCAGTCAGTCAACATGGTTTCCCTGTCCCTGGCTGGCGCAGTAACGGCATCCCCATGATGCCGCAGGGATAGGAAGCCAGGCCCGGGGGTATCAGCCGATGGGCATATCTTCCGCTGAAAGTTCAATGGAGAGACTCATTATGCGTGGACTTATTTATAGCTCATTAGCCGCCGCGGTCATCATGGCCATGTCGGGCACTGCATCCGCCGATTACCGCGGTGACAGAGATGAGACAGGGGCAACCTTGACCAAGAAGGTCAAGGCAGAAGTCGATGTGGAATACGAAGGCAGGGTCAATGTCGGCGGCTACATCAACGTCAACAAACTCGGCATGGCCGTCGTGGACAACCAGCAGTCCAGTTCCATGATAGGCACCGCCAATACAAGAACGGAGAACACGAGCAAGATCGACGGCTCGTTCAAGGGTGCATCCGGTAACATCGGCGCCAACGTCGCAGCCGGTGACTCCAACGTACAGGGCAACAGCGCTTCCCTGGCCGCCTATGACGAGGTCGATGCCGAGTTCATCATGGGTCGTGGTCAACAACAACATGGCGCCCCTGGCGGATCGTCGGATGCCGAGGTCTTCTCCACCCAAAGCGCCAGCAACAACTGGACGACCAATCACGGCCATCAGAACAAGGCCGGTGTGGGCGATGGGGCCTTCAAGGATGCCGCAGGCAACATCGGGGTCAACGTGACCTCGGGCTCGGGTAACGTCCAGGCCAACAACATGGCAGCCTCCGTGTCCACCGGCAACATGGCCGTGGCCACCGTGGCCAACAGCCAGAGCGTCTCCAAGAACATGACCGAAAACCAAAGCCTGAGCGCAACCAAGACGGTTGACAAGGCGGGTGTGTTCCTCGGTCTCAAGGCTTGGGGCGATTACGAGGGGGGCGGTACCGGTCATGATGTCAAGAAAGGACATGGCCACGACAATGACAACGACAGGTACGGCAACAACAACCCGAAAGATGATGGCAAGTTCGAGTTCAAGGAAGAGGGTGACATCAAGCTCAGTGGGTACGCCGTCGGGTATATTCCCGTGGTCAACACCTACACCAGCCGCGAAACCTTCAACCGGGCAACCATCGATGGCGGCGCCTTCAACGGTGCCGTGGGCAACATCGGGGTGAACGTCTCCTCGGGGACCAACAACCTGCAAGCGAACAATCTCTCGCTGGCCGCAGGGTTTGCCAAGTAAGTCGATGCGAGGGGGCCCAGTGCCCCCTTTTTCCCTGACACTGGAGGTCTGAATGCGCTGGCTGTTGCTGTTGCTGTGCTGTCCTGCCGTTTGGGCAGGCTCGGTGCCACTGGGGGAGCATCTCCCGGCGCTGGGGGATCTCAACAAACCGGTGCAGAGCATTCTGGAGCGCCGGTACGCCAACATCGAGCGCCAACATACGGATTTCAGCTGCGGGGCCGCCGCCGTCGCCACCATCTTGCGCTACGCCTACGGCCATGCAACCAATGAACGCTGGGTCATGGATGGCATGCTTGCCATGGCAGACCCGGAGCAGGTCAAGCACTACGGCTTCTCCATGCTCGACATGAAGCAGTACCTGCAAATGCTCGGCATGCGGGTCAGAGGGTATCGACTGGGCGATGAAAAACTGCGCCAGGTGAGGGTGCCCACCATCGTCCTGCTCAACATTCGCGGCTATCAGCACTTTGCCGTGCTGCGGGCCATCGATCGCCACGATCGCGTCTATCTGGCAGACCCGGCCCTCGGCAACCGGGTGATCACGTTCAAGGAGTTCAAGGAGAGCTGGAACGGCATCCTCCTCGCCGTCATCGGCGCGGGCTATCGTCCCGATGCCCCCCTTGCCAACCCCTCTCCCCCGCTCTCTGTCAGAGGCAAGGATGGGCTCTTCGCCCCGGTCAATGAAACATCCCTGCTGGAATTCGGTTTTCAGCACAAAGAGCTAATGTGAGGTCATCATGAATACCCGACCCGCCCTATGCCTCCTCTGCAGCCTGGGTGGCATCGCCTCTCCGCTGCTGGCAGCACCGGACCCGCTGGCCCATCTGTCAGACCACTTTGCGCCCGAACTGGCGGACGGGGAGCTGGCCCACCTGCGCGGCCGCTATGTCAGCAGCCATGGCATCAGCTACTTCGGCATCGAGTTCATCTCGTCACTGACCACGGCCCAGGCCCAGCAGACGGCGGCCATGAACCTGGCGCTGAGCATTGTGCAAAACAAACCCAAGCTGGATGTGCGCGTCAAGGATGAGGTCAAGCCCGCGGCCACGCCCGCCAAGGAGGCCCAGGTGCAGGGGGCCGGGCTGGTGCAGGTCGTTCAACTGGAGGGGAGCGGCAACAGCTCGGTCAACCAGACCGGTATTGAACTGACCACCCCCACCATGACGGGACACCTGGTTCAGGCGGGCAGCTACGAGCACCAGGGCGATCTTGGCACCGCCACCTACCGGGTCTCGGGGAATTATGCCGGCTTGCAACTACACTCTTCCGACGGCCGGGTCCTGCTGGAGCAGAGCCTGCGCGGTACCGACTTCAGCCGGGGGCTGCTGCAGTTCAACAAGGTCAGAGGGGACGGTTTGCAGACGCTCAATCAGACCCGCATCTGGTTTTCGCGCTGAGCACCGGTGAGCCCGGGGGCTGAACCATCAGAAAGGATGATAAACAACAAGGACGTATCCCGATGAAACAGTCTCGCATGCTGTTGATTGCCCTCGCCCCCTTCGCCTGCTGGGGGGCCACGGCCGAGGAGGAGGCCCTGCAACAACAGCTGGATCTCCTGCGCCAGCAACTGATCCAGCAAAATCAGGCCCTTCATCAGCTCCAGGCCCGCCTGGAGGCCGTCAAGGCCGCCGGTGCCACGACGGCAACCGCCGGGGTCGGAGCCGGGGCCGCCGTCGCCTCCACCCAGCAGGACGCCTCACGGCGCACGCCGGAAGTCGGCCGCAGCACCGAAGACCTGATGATCGAACAGCACAATGTGTTCGACCGCGCCCTGACCGTCGATGTGGGCCTCTCCTATCAGCACTACAACCGCAAGGATCTCGCCCTGCGCGGCTTCCTCGCCCTGGACGCCATCTTCCTTGGCGAAATCAACCTGGATCGGGTGCGCTCCGATCAGTGGACGGCGGATGTCATCACCCGCTACACCCTCAACGATCGCTGGCAACTGGAGCTGGCCCTCCCCTACATGTTCCGCAACACCAACTACCAGAGCACCGGCAAGGAGAACTCCAGCCGCGACTTCGAGGAGCAGAGCGTCAGCGATGGCGGTCTGGGGGATCTCAGCCTCGCCATCTACTACAGGGTCATGGCCGAGAGCGAGGATTGGCCGGATCTGGTGTGGAACTTCCGGGCCAAGGCGCCGACCGGCAAGGATCCTTACGGCATCGAGATCAACACCTCGGAATCGGGCAACCTGGTGACCCCCAAGGAGCTCGCCACCGGCAACGGGCTCTGGCAGCTCTCCACCGGCTTCTCCCTGGTCAAGACCATGGATCCCGCCATCCTGTTTGCCAGCCTCAACTATGGTCACAGCCTCAAGCAGGACTTTGACGATATCTCCTACCAGCCCGGCAACCAGCCCGGCAGCATCCAGCTGGGAGACTGGTAT
The DNA here is from genome assembly GCF_027707405.1 of Aeromonas sp. QDB68. Classification (NCBI taxonomy): domain Bacteria; kingdom Pseudomonadati; phylum Pseudomonadota; class Gammaproteobacteria; order Aeromonadales; family Aeromonadaceae; genus Aeromonas; species Aeromonas sp. QDB68. The sequence continues at coordinate 3,953 of NZ_JAPCIQ010000072.1, forward strand.
GAATATGGCCTGGGGGTCGCATTCGCTCTCAACGAACGCTTCAGCCTCTCCTTCAACATCAACCAGCGCGTCACCATGGAGTCCGAGCAGGGGTCCGAAGGCTTTGCCATGGAGAAGGTCACCGGCTCCGATGCCAACGCCGCCAGCTTTGGCATGGGGTCGACCTGGGCCATCACCGACAACCTCTCCATGGCGGTCAACTGGTCTGCCGGGCTCACCACGGATGCACCGGACTACACCATCGGGATCCGCTTCCCCTACCGCTTCTAGCCCTGTCAGGGCCCGGGCAGGTTGACGACAAAAAACGAGGGAGGCATAACGCCTCCCTCTTCTTGTTGCCGCCAGCCTGCCTGGCGGGCCACCGGTGACATCACACCCCCAGGCGATCGCGCAGGGTGTACCAGGCGGCGCCGGCGGCGGTGAAGGGGATGCGCAGCAGGCGGCCACCCGGGAAGGGGTAGTGCGGCAGCCTGGCGAACGCATCGAAGCGCTCCGCCTGACCGCTCAGCACCTCGGAGAGCAGCTTGCCCGCCAGATGGGTACAGGTGACGCCGTGGCCGCTGTAGCCCTGCATGTAGTAGATGTTGTGACCGATGCGGCCAAACTGCGGCAGGCGCGACAGGGTGAGCAGGAAGTTGCCGGTCCAGGTGTACTCCACCTTGACGTCTTTGAGCTGGGGGAAGGTCTTGCGCATCTTGGGGATGATCAGCCGCTCGATATCCGCGGGATCTCGCGCCCCATAGACCACGCCGCCGCCATAGATGAGCCGGTGATCGCCGGAGGTACGGTAGTAGTCGAGCAGGTAGTTGCAATCCTCCAGACAGTAGTTCTGTGGCAAGAGTGAACGGGCCCGCTCCTCTCCCAGCACTTCGGTGGCGATCACCTGGGTGCCGCAAGGCATGCTCTTGCTGGCCAGTTCCGGCACCAGATTGCCGAGGTAGGCGTTGCCGGCCACCACGATAAAGCGTGCCTTCACCGCCCCTTTGGCGGTCTTGACCAACGCCGGCTGACCCGGAGTAATGCTGGTGACGGCGGACTGCTCGAAGATAAGCCCCCCCTGCATGCGGATGGCTTCCGCCTCCCCCAGCGCCAGATTGAGAGGGTGAATATGGCCGCCGCTCTTGTCGAGCAGGGCGCCGACGTAGCGATCGCTCGCGACCACCTCGCGCACCCCCTTGGCATCGAGCAGCTCCAGCTGGTCGTTGCCCCACTTCTCCCAGCGCGCCTTCTGCGCCTTGAGCTCGTGCAGCTGCTTCTCGGTCTCGGCGGCAAAGACGCCCCCCTCCTGCAGATCGCACTGGATGTTGTAGCGTTTGATCCGCTCGCGGATGATCTGGCCCCCCTCAAACAACATGGAGCCGAGCAGCCTGGCCTGATCCGGCGGGCAGTTCGCTTCGATGGTGTCGATGTCGCGGCTGTAGGAGTTGACGATCTGGCCGCCGTTGCGGCCGCTGGCGCCAAAGCCGACCCTGGCCGCCTCCAGCACCACCACCTTGTACCCCTTCTCCACCAGATGCAGCGCACTGGAGAGGCCGGTGTAGCCTGCGCCTATGACGCAGACGTCGCACTCCAGCTGCTCGGTGAGCGTGGGATAGGGCGTGTGTTTGTTGGCACTGGCTGCGTAGTAACTCTTTACATGTTCGGTCATGATCCCTGTTTCCTTACCGGTTCGTTTCCAACACAACGGGTTGTTCACATTAAAAGCTGGCCGGGGTGTGGGCGCTGACGATGCGGCAGACCTGCCCCGAGGGATTGCTGAAACTGTGGGGCTCGCCGGTGTCGATGACATAGCTGTCCCCGGCGCACAGTTCATAGGTCTGGCCGGCCAGGGTCAGCAACACCGACCCTTCCAGCACGGTGCCCACCTCTTCCCCCTGATGCTTCACCACGCCGCCGGTGTCGGTGCCGGGGGCATAGGTCTCCAGCATGAAGCCGAGCTGGCGCCGATTGTTGCCGTTGTGCACCAGCTTCATGGAGACCCCCTGGCTGCCGAGCTCGATGAGCTGCTCCGCCTTGATCACCACGCTGGGCGTGCTCGCCACCTCCTCTTCGGCGAAGAAGCGCGACAACGGCAGCTCGTAGACGCTCAGCAGCTTTTGCAGGGAGGCCACCGAGGGGCTCACCTTGTTCTGCTCTATCATGCAGATGGCGCCGTGGGTCAGGCCGCTCAGCTCCGCCACCCGGCGCTGGGAGAGCCCGAGCTCCCTGCGGATCCGGGCAAGCCGCTCCCCCATATTTCTCTCGTGCTCCGCCAGGGGGTTGTCCGTCATGGTCCGCCACCGGACCTCGCCACGGGATTGCTCCATCGCCCACCTCCTTCCATGGTCATTCGAATACCTGGGGCCGACTGGTCAATATAGTGAGTCAGGAACGTCAGCCCCGTTCACTATCCTGCACAACTCAGAGCGTTCATTATTTTGCACACCCTGCGCAATGAAAACCGCTACAATCGCGCTCACAGCCCCATTTCTAGCATGTGACGCCCAGTTCACTCAAATATATTTAACACTTGAAAAACATTTCGGCTCATTTTATGGTCGTTACGTGCTTATTATTCTATACGGCGGTGCCCACATAAACGCGCCACCCAGACCCACTATCGAGGCCCCTTACTTATGTCAGCATCACAACCTGCTCTCTCCCTGATCAAATCCCTGGCCTATGTCGACGGCCGCTGGTGCGAGTCCCTGGGCGGGCGCCGGTTCGAGGTCCTGAACCCGGCCACCGGCCAGGTCATCACCCAGGTGCCCGACATGGACGGGGAGGATACCCGCCTCGCCATCGCGGCCGCCCACGCGGCGCAACCCGCCTGGGCGGCCCTCACCGCCAAGGAGCGCAGCAGCAAACTCTACGCCTGGTTCGAGCGCATCATGGCCAACCAGGAGGAGCTCGCCCGTATCATGACCTGCGAGCAGGGCAAGCCGCTGGCGGAAGCCAAAGGAGAGGTGGCCTACGGCGCCAGCTTCATCCAGTGGTTCGCGGAAGAGGGCAAGCGTGCCTATGGCCGCACCATCCCCGGCTTCTCCGCCGATCGGCGCCTGGCCACCATCAAGCAGCCGGTGGGGGTCGTGGCCGCCATCACCCCCTGGAACTTCCCCATCGCCATGATCACCCGCAAGGCGGGTCCGGCGCTGGCCGCCGGTTGCACCATCGTCATCAAGCCCGCCGCCGAAACGCCCCTCTGCGCCCTGGCGCTGGCGGTACTGGCAGAGCAGGCGGGCATTCCCGCCGGGGTCATCAACATCGTCACCTCCCATCAGGCGAGCGCGGTGGGCAACGAGCTGTGCAGCAACCCCGTGGTGCGCAAGCTCTCCTTCACCGGCTCCACCCGCATCGGCAAACTGCTGATGCGCCAGTGCGCCGACACCATGAAGCGCCTCTCCCTGGAGCTGGGCGGCAACGCCCCCTTCATCGTCTTTGACGACGCCGACCTCGACGCCGCCGTGGCCGGGGCCCTGGCGTCCAAATACCGCAACGCCGGCCAGACCTGCGTCTGCGCCAACCGCATCCTGGTGCAGGCCAGCGTCTATGACGCCTTCGCCGAGAAGCTCGCCGCCGCGGTCAAGGCCTTCAAGGTCGGGGACGGCATGGGCGAGGGCGTCCAGATCGGGCCCCTCATCAACCCGGCCGCCGCCAGCAAGGTGGCCGAGCTGGTGCAGCAATCGGTCGCCGCCGGTGCCCGGGTGCTGGTGGGGGGCGACGCCCACCCCGCCGGTCCCCTCTTCTATCACCCCACCATCCTGACCGGGGTCACCCGGGGCAACCCCATTCTGGACGAGGAGATCTTCGGGCCCGTCGCCCCCCTGGTGCGCTTCGAGACGGAAGCCGAGGCCATTGCGCTTGCCAACGACACCCCCTATGGCCTGGCCGCCTACTTCTATGGCCGCGACATCGCCCGGGTGTGGCGGGTGGCCGAGGGGCTCGAATACGGCATGGTGGGGATCAACGAGGGGATCATCTCCACCGAACTGGCCCCCTTTGGCGGGATCAAGGAGTCGGGGCTGGGCCGGGAAGGGGCGGCCGAAGGGCTGGAGGAGTACCTGGAGACCAAATACCTCTGCTTTGGCGGCATTCGCTGAGGGGAGTGAAGGGGCAATCGCATCGTTAAAACAGATGCGTTATGACGCAGCCCATCGCTTTTACAGATAGAAAGAGGGGGCAGCCGGTCACGACCGAGCGCCTTGTGGGCCCTGAGGGCACACCCGGGGCCCCCTTTTGCGAACAGGCCGCCCTGCCCGAGGGCAGTTGGCGGCACACATATGGCCAGATGGCACAGGAACAGCGGGGGCCCATGCCCCTCAGGGAGGAAAGATGAGTCATTCAAGCAACAACCAGCAATGGCAGGCCCGCCGCGAAGCGGCCGTGGTCCAGGGGGTCGGCACCCTGCTGCCGGTCTTCATCGACCGGGCGCACAACGCCGAGCTGTGGGATGTGGAGGGCAACCGCTATATCGACTTTGCCTCCGGCATCGCCGTGCTCAACACCGGCCACAACCACCCCAAGGTGGTGGCGGCGGTGCGCGAGCAGCTCGAGAAGTTCAGCCACACCTGCTTCCAGGTCACCCCCTACTCCGGCTATATCGAGCTGGCGGAAAAATTGAATGCCCTGGTGCCCGGCCCCACCCCCAAACGCACCCTCTTCCTCTCCACCGGCGCCGAGGCGGTGGAGAACGCCATCAAGATCGCCCGCGCCCACACCGGTCGCAGCGGCACCATCGCCTTCAAGGGGGGCTTCCACGGCCGCACCATGATGGGCATGGCCCTCACCGGCAAGGTGGTGCCCTACAAGACCGGCTTCGGCCCCTTCCCGGGGGAGGTCTATCACCTCCCCTTCCCCGCCGACTACCTGGGAGTGAGTGAAGACGATGCCCTGGCCGCGCTGGATCTCTGCTTCAGCGCCGACATCGAACCCACCCGGGTGGCCGCCATCATCATCGAGCCGGTGCAGGGGGAAGGGGGCTTCTACCCCGCCTCTGCCAGCTTCATGCAGCGCCTGCGCCAGGTGTGCGACCAGCACGGCATCCTGCTCATCTGCGACGAGATCCAGACCGGTTTCTGTCGCACCGGCAAGACCTTCGCCACCGAATACAGCGGTGTCGAACCCGACATCATGACGCTGGCCAAGAGCCTGGCCGGCGGCTTCCCGCTCTCTGCCGTGGTGGGCAAGAGCGAGGTGATGAACGCCGCCAAGCCCGGTGGCCTGGGGGGCACCTACGCCGGCTCCCCCATCGCCTGCGCCGCCGCCCTGGCAGTGCTGGAGGTGATCGAGGAGGAGCGCCTGAACCAGAAGGCCCTGGCCCAGGGGGAGCAGATCAAGGCACGCCTGCACCAGCTGGCGACACGGTTTGACTGCATCGGCAACATCCGAGGCCCCGGCGCCATGGTGGCCATGGAGCTGGTGAAGGAGGGGGATGCCGCCAGACCGGACCCGGATCTCACCAAGCGGCTGGTGGCCGAGGCGGGCAAGCGGGGGCTGGTGCTGCTGGCCTGCGGCGTGCGTGGCAACGTGATCCGTTTCCTCGCCCCCCTGACCGCCCCGGCAGCCATCGTCGACGAGGGGCTGGACCTGCTGGAGCAGGCCCTGTCCGCCTCCCTGGCCTGATCCGGAAGACCGCGTTCGACCACGTGCAAAAAAATGCGTTTTTGCTCCCTTGATATGCTTGTCAAGGGGGCATCACGAATGCACAATGCGCCGCCGTATTCAAGGACCGTCCGCTCATCGGAGCCCGGTTCTTTTTTTGCGCCAAACAAATCCATAACGAGGCCGGAACAGACCGGAAATGATAACGAGGTGGCACGCCATCTCACGACACCCGCTTCTTAGTGAGGAACTCCATGGGGCATATCATCGCTTTCCTGCCGGCCCGCGCCGGTCTGCGCCATCCGTCCGCATCCCGGACTGGCGCCCCCACCGTGCAGGATGACCTCACCGTCAGCCTGATCCCGTCAGCCAGCCTGCGGGGGATCGCCTGATGCACCCGCACCCCGCCGGTCTGAAAAAAAGCCTGAAACTCTGGCACGTGGTCATCATGGGGCTGGCCTATCTCACCCCCATGGCGGTGTTCGACACCTTCGGCATCGTCACCGAGATCACCGAAGGCCATGTGCCGACCGCCTACCTGCTCGCCCTCATCGGCATGCTGTTCACCGCCATGAGCTACGGCCACCTGGTGCGCAAGTTCCCCTCGGCAGGCTCCGCCTACACCTATGCCCAGAAGGTGTTCCACCCCTATGTGGGCTTCATGGTGGGCTGGGTCTCCCTGCTCGACTACATGTTCATGCCCATGATCAACATGCTGCTGGCCAAGATCTACATGGAGGCCCTCTTCCCCGGCGTGGCCCCCTGGACCTACATCCTGGCCCTGGCCGCCGTCATGACCTTTCTGAACCTGCGGGGCATCAAGCTGGTGGCGAACTTCAACAGCCTGATCGTCATCATGCAGTTCAGCATCATCGCCGTCTTCATCGGCCTCATCGCCTGGGGCGTGAGCCACGGCGAGGGGCTCGGCACGGTGGCGAGCAGCCGCCCCTTCTTCTCCGAGCAGATGCACATCAATCCCCTGCTGACCGGCGCCTCCATCCTCTGCCTGTCGTTCCTCGGGTTTGACGCCATCACCACCCTGTCGGAGGAGACCCCGAACGCGGATCGGGTGATCCCCCGGGCCATCGTGCTCACCGCCCTCATCGGCGGCGTGCTCTTCATCTCGGTCTCCTACTTCCTGCAGCTCTTCTTCCCGGACATTTCCCGCTTCCAGCAGCCGGATGCGGTGCTGCCGGAGATCGCCCTCTATGTGGGCGGCAAGCTGTTCCAGGCGGTGGTGCTGGTCTGCACCACGGTGGCGGTGCTCGCCTCGGGGCTCGCCTCCCACGCCGGGGTGTCGCGCCTGCTCTATGTGATGGGCCGGGATCGCGCCCTGCCGAGCCGCGTCTTCGGCTACATCCACCCCACCTGGCAGACCCCGGCTCTCAACGTGCTGCTGGTGGGCATGCTGGCCCTCTCGGCGGTGGTCTTCGATCTGGAGATGGCGCTGGCGCTCATCAACTTCGGCGCCCTGGTGGCCTTCACCTTCGTCAACCTGGCGGTGATTGCCCACTTCTATCTCAGGCTGGGTCACAACAAGACCCTGAAGGATCACCTGCTGTTCCTCGCCCTGCCCCTGTGCGGCGCCGCCTGCATCGGGGTGCTCTGGCTCAACCTGGAGCCCGCCTCCTTCGAGCTGGGGCTGATCTGGGCCGCCCTCGGTGCCATCTACCTGCTGCTGCGCCTCACCGTGTTCCGGGTCCGCCTCGGCCGCCCCGAGCAGGACGCCTCCTGAGCGAAACCGGCGCCCCCAGGGCGCCGGTTTCGCATGGCGGCAAAGCAGGGCGCCAGCTGATGACAAGGTTGTCATCGACTTTCCGGCAGCGGTGGCGAAGTGATCGCTCACGGGGGGAACAAATTCCCCGCTGGCGCAATGCTGTTCAGATAAGCACTTTTTTGACTGATTATTCATAAATTGGATTTGAGTTGAGGGGGCAAGGCTGTGTCCAGTCGATCTTCCTCCAGCCTTTATCCAGCGGGGCTTGCAATAGAAAGAGGGAGGCATCATGCCTCCCTCGATTTTTTGTCCTGATACTACGTGGACTGGAACTCAAATTCTCTTAAGTGAACAGCATTGCCCCGCTGGCGGCCTTTTTCGCTTGTCTCCTCCCCCCCCCTGAGGGCACAATACGGCGCCCCTTGAGAGCCGATGTTTCAACAACATCGGTTCTTTGCTTTTCTGGGGCACACCACCATTCACCAAGAGGCCGGCCATGTGCCGGAATTGATACCCAGATTGCCAAGCAATCTCCCGACGTTGTGAGGAAAAACATGGGGCATTTAACTGCTTTCCTGCCGGTCCCCGCCGGCGTGCGCCACGCATCTGTGCCACAGATGGGCGCCCCCTGTGTCCAGCGACGCGTTCCCGCGTCCCTGATCCCGTCCCATTTCGCCCACGGGGCCTGTGCAGAGGAGAAAGCGTGATGGCCGGTGCCAAGCTGCTCAAGACCCTCACCCTGTTCCAGGTCGTGGTGATGGGTCTGGCTTACCTCACGCCCATGGCGGTATTCGATACCTTCGCCATCGTCGGTGACATCACGGATGGTCGCGTGGCCACCGCCTACCTGCTGGCGCTCGGCGGCATCCTGCTGACCGCGTTCAGCTACGGCCACCTGGTGCGCCGCTTCCCGTCCGCAGGCTCCGCCTACACCTATGCCCAGAAGGTGTTCCACCCCTATGTGGGCTTCATGGTGGGCTGGTCTTCCCTGCTGGACTACATGTTCATGCCGATGATCAACATCCTGCTGGCCAAGATCTACCTGACCGCCATGTTCCCCACCGTGGAGCCCTGGATCTTCATCTTCGGTCTGGTGACCGTGATGACCTTCCTGAACCTGCGCGGCATCAAGCTGGTGGCGAACCTCAACGGCTTCATCGTCTTCATCCAGATCGCCATCATCGTCACCTTCCTCGGCCTCATCGCCTGGGGCCTGAGTCACGGTGAAGGGGCCGGCACCCTGATGAGCAGCCGTCCGTTCCATGTGGAGTCTGCCAGCATGCTGCCGCTGTTCACCGGCGCCACCATCCTCTGCTTCTCGTTCCTGGGCTTCGACGGCCTGAGCTCCCTCTCTGAAGAGACCCCGAATGCCGGCAAGGTGATCCCCCGCGCCATCGTGCTGACGGCCCTCATCGGCGGCATCATCTTCGTCACCGTCTCCTACAGCCTGCAGCTCTTCTTCCCGGATCTGGCCCGCTTCAAGGAGCCGGACGCCGTGCTGCCGGAGATCGCCCTCTACGTGGGTGGCACCCTGTTCCAGAGCGTGGTGCTGGTGTGCACCACCGCGGCCGTGCTCGCCTCCGGCATGGCGGCCCACGCCGGCGTGTCGCGTATCCTCTACGTGATGGGGCGCGATCGCATGATCCCGGAGCGGGTGTTCGGCTATATCCACCCCACCTGGCGCACCCCGGCCATCAACGTGCTGCTGGTGGGGGCCCTGGCCCTCTCCGCGGTCTCCTTCGATCTGGACATGGCCCTGGCCCTGGTGAACTTCGGCGCCCTGGTGGCCTTCACCTTCGTCAACCTCTCGGTGATCGGCCAGTTCTGGGTGCGCGAGAAGCGCAACAAGAGCCTCAAGGAGCACCTGCTGTTCCTGGTGCTGCCGCTGCTGGGGGCCGCCACCATCGGCGCCCTCTGGATCAACCTGGAGCAGAGCTCCCTGGAGCTTGGCCTCATCTGGGCTGGGATCGGGGTCACCTACCTCTTCCTGCGCCTCGCCGTGTTCCGCATCCCCTTCCGTCAGTACGAGGAAGCGGCCGACGGCCAGTAAGCCATCTCGATCGCAAGATGCAAAGAGGGGAGCCCACGGGCTCCCCTCTCTTGTTTGCACGACGCATCGCCTTCTGCCGGGTTTCCCCTCAGTAGGTGCCCGTCTTGCGCAGCACGGCGCGGCCCGCCGCCTTGGCGGGATCGTCCACCACGTTCTCGACTCGCTGCTGGGTGTTCTTCGCCTTGTTGTAGGTCTCGCCCACACCGGCAGCCTCGGCGGCCTTGCGCTTGGCGTAGTCACCGGGATTGTCCACCGCATTCTCGACCCGCTGCTGGGTGTTCTTGGCCTTGTAGTAGGCGTCATCCACGCCGGTGGCCTGGGCCGCCTTGCGCTTGGCATAGCCAGCGGGATCGTTGACCGCGTTGTCCACACTCTGTTTGGCGCTCTGCGCGGAGCAATGGCTGTTGACCCCGGTCGCGCTGTTGACGGCCGAGCCGATCGCCACGTCTTTGGAGCTGCAATCGGAGGGCAGCACGGCGGCATGAGAGGAGAGAGAGGCCATCGCCAGGGGCAGGAGAAGAAGGGACCAATGTTTCATGACAGACTCGCAATTACTGATTAAATGTCGAGGCAGTCTACTCCCATTGACTGAGTGGCGGCACAGGATCCACCAGTGGATGGCACCCCGTCCGTCAGTTTCTAACACATCCCTACATTCGACAGACCAATTCACTTAAAACAACAAAGCAATCAGAATTAATCACTGCACCCCCATCTGGCCCGCCAATCCCGAGCCCCCTGTCACCAAAGCATCATAAAAGTGTCACTTTGTCATATTTCTGTCATAGAGCACTGCTGTAATGCGCCCGTCCAATTCAACGCAGACGTCCCAAGAGGCACCATGCAAAGCAAACCGTCATCCCCGCAGACCCGCGCTACCGGCCCCCTGTTCAACTGGCTAGCGGTGATCACCTTTGTTTACCTGATCCTGGTCGCCGTCGGGGCCGTCTCACACGGCTTTAAAGGGTTCTCCGGCGGCGCCGAGGGCGCGGCCCAGATCTTCGCCTTCGCTAACAACCCCTTCGTCGCGCTGCTGCTCGGCATCCTGGCCACCGCCCTGGTGCAATCCTCCAGTACCGTCACCTCGGTGATCGTCGGCCTGGTGGCGGGCGGCCTGCCCATGAGCATGGCCATCCCCATGGTGATGGGGGCCAACCTCGGTACCACCATCACCAACACCATCGTCTCCCTCGGCCATATCCGTGACAGGGGCGAGTTTCGCCGCGCCTTCGCCGCCGCCACCGTGCACGACTTCTTCAACCTGCTGGCCGTCTTCATCTTCCTGCCGCTGGAATTGATGTTCGGTCTGCTGCAAAAGAGTGCCGAGTGGCTGTCCGGTCTGCTGATGGGCTCCGCCGACATGTCCATGAAGGGCATGGACTTCATGAAGCCCATCATCTCCCCCTCCCTGGATCTCATCGACAGCGCCGTCGCCTTCCTGCCGGGCAAGGGCCCCGCCATCGCCACCATCGTCATCGGCATTCTGCTGATCCTCGGCTGCGTCACCGCCCTCGGCAAGGTGCTGCAACGGGTCATGGTGGGTCGTGCCAAGGAGCTGCTGCACAAGGCCCTGGGCCGTGGTCCCCTGACCGGCATCGCCTCCGGCACCCTGGTGACCGTCATGGTACAGTCCTCCTCCACCACCACCAGCCTGATGATCCCGCTGGCGGGCGGCGGCGTGTTCAACACCCGTCAGCTCTACCCCTTCACCCTGGGGGCCAACATCGGCACCACCATCACGGCCCTGCTGGCGGCCACCGCCATCAGCGGCGCCGGCGCCCAGCTGGCCTTGACCATCGCCTTCGTGCATGTGCTGTTCAACGTCTTCGCCGTGGCGCTCATCTATGGCGTGCCCTTCCTGCGGGAATTGCCCATCAAGGCCGCCGAAACCCTGGCCCGGGTCGGCAGCGAGAACAAGCTGCTGGCGCTGGGTTACGTGGCCGGGCTCTTCTTCGCCCTGCCCGCCCTGATGATGGTGGCCGTCAAGTAAATCCGAACCGGGGGCATCATGCCCCAGGTGCCTTGCCCGTCCGGTCACATCCTCCGGCATCCCCCCTCGCCCTCCCTCCCCGGCTGGGATAAGATGCCCCTTCATTGCACTCTGATTTCAAGGAACAGGAAAACCCGATGAAATTCATTCTGATAGCCCTTCTTATCGCCGGCGCCGCCTACTACTTCTACTCCAGCAGCAACAACCGGAAGCTGGCGGAAGAGAACGTGCGCAAAGGGGCCGAGTTCCTCGCCAGCAACCAGGAAAAACCCCTGGTGACCACCACCGCCTCCGGCCTGCAGTACGAAGTGCTGACCCCGGGCACCGGCACCGTTCACCCCACCGCCACCAGCAAGGTGAAGGTGCACTACGAGGGCAAGCTGCTGGACGGCACCGTGTTCGACAGCTCCGTTGCCCGTGGCGAGCCCATCGAATTCGGCCTCAACCAGGTGATCAAGGGGTGGACCGAAGGGGTGCAACTGATGGTGGAAGGGGAGAAGACCCGCTTCTACATCCCCGCCAACCTGGCCTATGGCGACAGAGCCGCCGGCAAGATCCCGCCGGGCTCAGTCCTCATCTTCGACGTGGAGCTGCTGGGCATTCAATAAACCCGCACTGGGCCCGCGTTGATCTTGGCGGTGGCGCTGCGGGGCATCCCGTCAGGAGCCACGTCCGACGGCCCCTGATCACAACGCCGGCGCACTGCGCCGGCGTTGTCGTTTCTGCCCCGGTCTCCCTCGCCCTGATGCCAGACTATCAACCAAAAGTGAAGAGTGCTTATCCATAAAGCCTGATTGTTAACCCATCATTAGGGGCAGATAATGACCACATCGTCAGCGGCATGTCGCCCTGGCCTCGGGTTGTCGGTGCGCCGCGCGCATCGGCACAACGCATATGGAGTCTGTCATGTCTATCGCCCCTGTCTGGTTCATCTCCCACGGCGCCCCGGATCTGGTCCTGCGCGATCAGCCCGCGACCCGGTTCCTGAAGCAACTGCGCCTCGAGGGTGCCAGAGGGCTGGTGGTGATCTCGGCCCACTGGTTCAGCCGAAGCGAGCTGCAGATCAACGTCGAGCCCAACCCGGCCCTGATGTACGACTTCTACGGCTTCCCCGAGCCCCTCTACCAGATCCGCTGGCCCGCGACGAGCCCGCAATGGTTGCAGGAAGCGGTGAGCGATCAGCTGCTGCTGGCCGGTCTGCCTGCCACCCCGGTGCGCCGCGAGCTGGATCACGGAGTCTGGTCCCCCCTCTCCCTGATGGATCCGGACAGTGAACTCCCCCTGGTGCAGATCGCCATCCCGGCCAGCTTCACCCCGGCCCAGCTGTGGCAACTGGGGGAGGCATTGCAGGGGCTGCGCGAGCAAGGGATCGGCATCCTCGCCTCCGGCGCCATCACCCACAACCTCCGTGCCCTCGGGCCGGACGGCTCGCCGGTTCCCCAGTGGGCGAGCCAGTTTGCCCGCTGGCTGGAGCAGACCATGGCAGTGGGAGACAGGGGGGCGCTGGAAGAGTACCGGGCCCGGGCGCCGGGCGCGGTGGAATCTCATCCCCATGACGATCACCTGCGCCCCCTGTTTGTGGCGCTCGGCGCGGCAGGGGCCGACAGACCCCGAAAGCTGCACGACAGCTGGGATTACGGCAGCCTCTACATGGGGGCCTACCAGTTCGGTTGAGGGCGGGGCGGCCAGGCCGCCCTGCTTGCCGTGCTGCCGCCGACGCGCGTGGCGAAATAGCGGACTCGTTATAGCCATTTTCCGGTAGAATGGCCGCCATTGGATGAGGCTTGGCAGGGATGGCTGTCGCGTCGGGTGGCTAGATGAACCTATATCGAACACTGATCCTGCTCTGTCTGCTCTGCCTTCAACCTGTGCAGGCCCTGACCCTGCACAGCCGCTACGATCCCGCCCCGCTGCCTCCCCGCTGGTCGGAGGCGGAGCTCGGATGGCTGCGCCAGCAGTCCCAACTGCGGGTCGGCATCCTGCAAGAGGACTACCGCCCCTTCACCATGATCGCTCGCCAGCGCGTCGAGGGGCTCAGTGCCGACTACATCGACCTGCTGGCCCGGATGCTGGACAAACCCGTTGCCCTGAGCGCCTTCCCCGACAAGGCGCACCTGCTCCGGGCCCTGGCACGGGGGGAGATACACCTCGCCAGCCTCGGCAATCTCACCCTGGCGGACAGTGACACCCGGGCGATCCGCCTGAGCAACCCCTATTTCAGCAGCCCCCTCGTCTTCTCCGTGCCCAGACGTTATCGGGGGGCCCTGCTCACACCGGGACAGCGGGTAGCCGCCGTCCGGGATCAGATAGACAGGGCGCGCTTTGGCCGCTACTACCCCACTCTCACCCTGGTGACCTATCCCTCCAACATGGAGGCGTTCGATGCGGTCTTCTTCGGCCGCGACGACATCCTGCTGGGGGATGCCCACTCCACCCACTATCTCAACAGCGAGCGCTTCGACCACCTTCGCCAGCGGGGCGAGGCCCCGCCCGAGCTGGCGCCTGCCGAGTTCCGCTTTGCCGTCCCGGCCACCGAGCCCGCCCTGCTCAGCCTGGTCAACCGGGGGCTGGCGGCCATCGACGACCGGGCGCGCAACACCCTCTTCACCCAGTGGAACGGGCCCATCCGCGACATGAACGAGCGAAGCGCCGATCTCTATGATGCCGCCGAGCGGGCCTGGATGCGGCAAGCGCCCCCCATCAGGGTGTGGCTGATGGACAACCTCTACCCCTATGGCGCCCTGGATCATGACGGCCAGCTGGTCGGCATGACGGTGGACATGCTGGACAAGATCCGCACACGCACAGGCCTCACCTTCGAGTTCGTGCGGGCAGACTCCGAGCGCCAGCTGGCAAAAGCCATGCAGTCAGGCGCCATCGACCTCATCGGCGCCATCTCCCAGCAGGTGGCCGAACACTACGGGCTGCGCAGCTCGGTGCCCTACGCCACCGACAACATCTATGTGATCCTCACCCGCCAGGAGGAACAAGGGATCGACACCATCCGGCGTCTGGCGGGCAAGACGGTGGCGATGACGCGCCATGTGCCCCTCGCACAGAGACTGGAGGGCAGCCGCATCACCCAGGTGGAGAGTGCAGCAGAAGCGATGGAGGTGCTCGCCCAGGGACGGGTGGATGCCGCCATCGTGCCCCTCTATTTTGCCCGCCATGCACTGGACAATGATCCCCAGAGCCCCCTGCGCATCGCCGGCCCCGCCGATGACGAGCCGATCCGGATGGGGTTTGCCAGCCTGCCCGGACAGGGGATGCTGATGGGGATCCTCGACAAGACCATCCTCGCCATCCCCCCCAACGAGCTCGCCATGATGAGTTACGAGTGGCGCAACCGCAAACTGCCGGTGCCCGGCTTCATGGATCGCCACGCCCACATCGTCTACCTGGTGTTCGTGGGGCTCCTCACCCTGGCGCTGGTGCTGCTCTATCGCAACCGCATGTTCAAGCGGATGGCCAGCGCCGAGCAGGCGTCCCGCCAGCAACTGGAGGCCCATGTCAGGTTCATCCGGGCGCTGGGGGAGAGCCTGCCCCACCCCATCGTCGTGCGGGACAAGAGCGGCAAGGTATTGCTGTGCAACAGCAAATACCTGACCCAGCTCGGCGCCGAGCCAAAGGCCATCCTGGGTCAGCCCTTCGCCCGGGGCTGTCAGGGGTGCTCGATGCAGGCAGCATCGCCGTGCTGGAGCAGGACTTTGCCAGGGTATTGCAGGAGGGGCAGCCCATCTTTGCGGATCGCCTCTTCCATCACAGAGGCACCCAGAGCGACATCTATCACTGGATGGTGCCCTATTTCGACGGGGAGGGGGCCATCAGCGGGGTGATCGACGGCTGGATAGACATCACGGACCGCAAACGGCTGGAAGAGGCGCTGCGCGAGGCCAAACAGCAGGCCGACAGCGCCAGCCGAGCCAAGAGCGACTTCCTCGCCACCATGAGCCACGAGATCCGCACCCCCATGAACGCCATCCTCGGCATGCTGGAGCTGGCCACCGAGGATCCCGCTCTCAGCCGTCACAGCGGCGAGCTGCTGCGCATCGCCGCCGACTCCGCCAACGGCCTGCTGGATCTGCTGGGGGACAGCCTGGATATCGCCTCCATAGAGGCGGGCCAGATGACCCTGACGCCCACCCCCTGCGATCTCGCCCCCCTGCTCTCGTCCGTCACCCGGGTCTTTGCGGGCATGGCCGAGCAGAAGGGACTGATCTATGAGGTCAGGCTGCCTGACACCCCCATGCCGAGGGTGCTGATCGATCCCCTTCGCCTGCGCCAGATCCTCTTCAATCTCATCGGCAACGCCATCAAGTTCACCGAGCAGGGCCGGGTCGCCATCACCGCCACCCTGACCGGGGGCGAGCAGCCTCCTGTGCTGCACCTCATCATCACCGACACCGGAGCCGGCATTCCCGCGGACAAGCTGCCCAGGCTCTTCACCCCCTTCTATCGCGCCCACGGCCAGGGCCAGTTCCCCGGCAGCGGGCTGGGCCTCAATATCGCCCGCATCCTGTGTCAGATGATGGGGGGGGAGATAGCCGTTCACAGTCAGGTCGGCGAAGGCACCCGCCTCGAGATAAGGCTGCCCCTCACGCTCGCCCAGCAACCCCCCGCCCCGATCACGGCAATGCCGGCGCCCCAGCCCCACCTGGCTCAACCCCTCCCCCATCGGCTGCATATCCTGGTGGTCGATGACAATCACGCCAACCAGATCCTGCTGCGCCAGCAGATCAAGCATCTGGGACACGACGTCAGTGTGCGCAGCAATGGCCTGGAGGCCCTGCGCGCCCTCGCCAGCCACCCCTTCGATCTGGTCATCACCGACTGCCAGATGCCGGTGATGGACGGCTTCGAGCTGACCCGCAACCTGCGTGCCCTTGGCCATGACCTGCCCGTCTGGGGCTTCACCGCCCATGCCCAGCCTCGCGAGCGGGAGCTTTGCCTCGCCGCCGGCATGAACGACTGTCTGTTCAAGCCCATCGGCCTCGCCCGTCTGCGCGCGGCGCTGGCCACTCTGGGGCCAGCGCCCTGAATACCGCCAGCCCTTCCTCCCGTCATGTCGCACGGGCGCGGCTGAGAGTGCGACTGAGAGTGCGACTGAGAGTGCGGCATAAAGGGTCGCCCACAGAAACAAGAGACAAGAGACAACGTGGACCAGCCATGGATACAAGGCCGGTGGCGGTTCGAGCCCCATAAAAAAACCGACACCAGGGTGTCGGTTTTTTTATATCGGGAGGTGCGCCCAGCCTTCCTGTCACGCCAGTCTGGCGCCGGGTGAAACGGGCGTCACGGGGAGGATCAGTAGAAGATCCGCTCCCCTCGCTCGCTCATCTTGAGCCAGACCGGCTTGGTGCTGGTCTTGCTCCAGATGCGGTGCAGGTAGCTGTAGAAACGGGCGCGATCCCGGCGAAACAGCATCACCGGGAAGGCAAGCAGACCCGCCATCAGGACGAAGATGCGGCGAAGGATTATCTGAGTCAGGGAGAAGGGATGAAACATGATGTAACGCCTCACTGGTAAGACCACTGAACAAAGATTACGCCAATCATTGTAGGATTACTACACCGACTGCGCCATTTTTTGATAAAAAATGGGGCTAAAAGCCTAAAAATGAAACCGGGTTACATTCTTTAACTAAAAAACAACAAAGGTGGCAAAACGCGGCCCCTGTTCCAGAGTTAACGAGGACTGGACCAGAACGGGGGAACACAGGATGAAACTTGCAGATGCGGCGCTGCTGGGGGCATTGGGCGTGCTCGCCTGGAGTCAGTGGCAGGAGTGGCGGCTCAATCGTGACGATGCCATCGACATCCCCTATCACGGGGTCCCCACCGCCAGCCTGTGGCAATGCGGTCTGCTGATAAAGGAGATGGCCGCGCTGGCAGAACAGGGGGGTGAAGAGAGGTCCGGGTCCAGGGGCGAGGCATTGGCCGAGATGGATAAGCATCTGCACAAGACGTGGCAACGGGAGGGTTGTTCACGGCTGACTGACATGCAATGAAGCATCATCTTGGGCCGCCATGGCGGATGGACAACGTCAGTGACGTGGAAAACAGGGGGAAGATGGAGGCACGTTCCGGAGTCGAACCGGACTAAACGGATTTGCAATCCGCTGCATAACCGCTTTGCTAACGCGCCAT
>NZ_JAPCIQ010000073.1:0-10122 GCF_027707405.1 Aeromonas sp. QDB68
AACCAGCGGGGCTGACGCCCCGGCGAAATTCCCCTCCCACCTACGTCGGAGGGAGTCCCCTTTCGCATTTAAGATGGATCCAGACCCACAGCCAGCAGGAGATGAGTTACCCCGCCCTGCACGGCTTCCTGTGCGCCCGTCTGGCGGGGCCCGTAGCCCCCGACTGGCAAGATCCGCTGGCCGGCCTGCTGCCTCATGATGCGGCGCTGGACGAGAAGAGTGCCGAGGCGCTGCATCACCTGATCGCCGAGCTGGAAGCCCAGGCCGACGACGCGCAGCTGGCCCTGCCGAGCCAGTGTCGCCTCTCTACCGACAACCCGGAGCAGGTGTTTGACAAGCGCCATCCTCTGGGCCAATGGAGCTATGGCTTCAGTCAGGGGGTAGCCTGCTGGCCGGCGCCGACCGACCTGAACGATCCGGCGACCCGCTATCGCTTCAGCCTGGTGGCCGAGCTCTGCCTGTTTCGCGACAAGCCCATGGCCATGATGCTGCACCAGGCTACGGCCAGCGAGCCCCCCTTCCTCGATTTTTGCAAGCGTCAACGCCAGCAGATGAAGACGGCCCTCAACCTCCTGCTCGGCCAGGATCACTACGAGGCCGAGCCTGAAGAGAGCCCGTCCCTGGACAACGAGCAGACTCGCCAGTGGCAGCAGTGGTTCGAGCTGGCGGCAGAGAGCCGCGATCCCCTCGCTCGCCTTGGCTGGTTCGAGCGCATCATTGCCGATGCCAACCTCCTGTTCGATGAGGCATTCTGGCAAGCCCACGCGGGCCATGGCTGGCAGGTCCCCGAGGCACGCCCTCTGATCGCGGCCAGGGCCGGTCGAGCCGATTGCCTGCTGCGACTTGGGCAGCTTGGGCAGGCACGGGATGAGTACCTGGCCCTGCTCGCCCTCTGTCGCGCCGACGAGCCCGCTTGCCGCCACCCCCTCTCCACCCTCTATGCCTGGCAAGGGGAATGGGATGCCCTGCAACAACTGCTGGTGCGCTTTGATGAAGCCTCCTGCTGGCTGCTTTACAACAAGGCCTTGATGAGCTTTGTCTGCGAAGGGGAAGCGGCGGCGCGCCCTCATCTGGCGGCGGCAATGGAGGTCAATCCCCATGTGCCCGCCACTTTGCTGGGCCAGCGCCGCTTGCCCAAGCAGGAGCCTCGCCGCTGGCAGGGAGGCAGCCGTGACGAGGCGGCGCTCTACGCCTTGCAGAGTCGCGAGGCCTGGCTGACCCACAACGCCTTGATATGGCTGCGAAAGAGTGCGGGCAAGCAGGCCAGTTGAGACCCCAATTGCCGATTCGATGACAGAACACGTGCGCAAACGCACATTTTTCTGGTGACTGGTCAGACAAATGCCCCTGTGTTACGTATCATCAAGGCCAAAGTATCAAGAGAAACTGCACCCGATGCAGCCGCCACAGCAGGATGTCATATGTCGAAGATCATTGAGCTGCTCGCGCACTACCCTCCTTATCAGCTGGTTCACGCCGCTGAGATGGTGCGCGATACCTTTGAACAGTTTTATCAGCAGCGGTACCAACTCACCGTGCCCCAGTGGCGCCTGATGATGGTGCTCGGCCCCCACTACCCCATCAGCCAGAAGGAACTGGTGGAGGCGAGCGGCATGGACAAGGTACGGATCTCCCGCGAGATCCATCGTCTGGTGGAGAAAGGCATCCTGTTCACCGAGAACAGCGTGCAGGACAAGCGCATCAGCCTGGTCTCCTTCACCCCGGCGGGGCTCACCCTGTTCCAGCAGCTCAAGACGGAGGCGGGAAGCTGGCAGCACACCCTCACCGACTATCTGCCGGCCGAGGCGCGCCAGAGCATTCGCCTGCACCTGCAGAGCGTCAGCGATGCCATCGAACAACTTCACCTGCTGGACAACGAGCAACCCTCATGAAGCTGAACAACTTTGCCACCATGGATGTCAACATGCTGCTGAGCCTGGTCAACATGCAGCTGCGTGATCACTACGAGGATCTCGATGATCTTTGCCGGGCGCAGGATCTCGACAAGGAGGCCCTGGTCGCCAGGCTGGCCAGCGGCGATTTCCACTATCAGGAAGATCAGAAGCAGTTCAGATAGGGATCCGGATCACAACCCGACCCATGCCGCTGGCTCCGTCGGCAAAAGCTGCTAAGGTGGTGGCTACCCGGTCAGTTGATGTTCGCAAGAGGTATGGATACATCTTGTTGTCACAGACCGCGGTTAGCCTCTTGTTCACCACCCGCAGCCAAGGATGACCCATGATGCGCCTCATTCGACCAACCAGCCTGATCACCCTCTGCACATTGCTGGTGATCAGCCTCTTCCTCCCCCAGGTCCCCAACAGCGCCGAGCAGTGGCTCACCACCCTGCTGCTGGCCTCCCTCGTGGCGGTCTTTCTGATGGTCGGCAGCGGCTGCCGCCACTTCCTGCGCGAATAACGACGCCAGAGCGCGATGACTGCCCAAAAACAACAACGCAGCCCGAGGGCTGCGTTGTTGTTTCAGGATACTGGGGAGGCCCCGAGTCGCATCAGTAAGCCAGGGTTTCCAGCTGCTCCTTGGCCTGCTCAATCCCCTTGGCTTGCGCCTCCGGACCCATGCCCATGCCTTCGGCATAGATGAAGTCCACTTCGGTGATGCCGATGAAGCCCAGCACGGTACGCATGTAGGGGGTCACCAGGTCGGTGGCATTGCCCACGTGCATGCCGCCACGGGGGCTGACCACCAGGGCGCGGGTGTTCTCCACCAGGCCGACCGGACCGGTCTCGGTGTAACGGAAGGTCACGCCGGCACGGGCCACCAGATCGATCCAGTTTTTCAGCTGGGTCGGGATGTTGAAGTTGTACATGGGGGCCGCGATGATCACCAGATCGCTCGCCTTGAGCTCGGCGACCAGCTCGTCGGACTGGGCCAGCACCGCTTGCTGACGCTCGTTCAGGTTCTCGCCACCACGCAGGCCCATGGCCAGCTCGCCGTCCAGCACCGGCAGGTTCAGGGTCGCCAGATCGCGTACCTGGATGGTGTCACCCTGGCGCTCGGCCAGGTAGCCGTCGATCAGGGCGTTGGATTGGGAATACTGGCCCAGGATGCTGGACTTCAGAACGAGGATATTGGCCATGGTGAAACTCCATTTGATTGTCAATTGAACAGCCAGGCTGTCGATGGAGGTCACTATAAAGACTGGCATTAAAGCCTGATAGCGAAAATAGATGCTCAAGTCATTCAAAAAATTTGATGTCTGTGCATTTCCTCGGCAGAGAGGGGCTCATCAAACTCCGCCCCCTTGGCATGACAAACGATTGCCGTTATGATCCGCCGCACTTTTTGTACGTGATCCGGATCTCATGACCTCCTCCCGCAGGCATTCCCCCTTTGCCGGCGCCGTCTGGATGATGGTGGCAGGCCTCTGCTTCGCCGCAGTCAACAGCCTGAGCCAGTATGTCAGCTTCACGCTCGGCCTCCCCTCGACCCAGGTCGCCTTTCACCAATATCTGATAGCCCTGGTCTGCCTGCTGCCCTGGCTGGTGCGCCACGGTCTGCGCCAGTCCCTGATGACGAACCAGCTGCGCCTGCACCTGCTGCGGGTCGCCCTGGCGGTGACCGGCATCCAGTTTTGGCTCTGGGCCCTGGCGGTCCCCGTCCCCATCTGGCAGGGGATCGCGCTCTTGATGACCTCCCCCCTGTTTGCCACCCTGGGATCAGCCCTCTTTCTCAAAGAGCAGGTGAGCCGGGCCCGCATCCTGGCCACCCTGGCCGGCTTTGTCGGCGCCATGCTGATCCTGGCCCCCTGGACCGACGACTTCACCCTGGCCTCCCTGCTGCCGGTGGCGGCCGCCCTCTTCTGGGCAGGCTACTCCTTGCTGGTGCGCTATCAGGCGGCCAGCGAGTCGTCCCACACCATCGTCGTCTACCTGCTCGTCTTCAGCACCCCGTTCAACGCCATGCTGGCGATCCCTGAATGGCAGTGGCCGAGCGAAACCCAGTGGCTGCTGGTGGCCGCCTCGGGCGTACTGTCGGCACTGGCCCAGATGTCCATCGCCCGCGCCTACAGCGTGGCGGAGGCCTCCTTCGTGCAACCTTTTGATTTTGCCAAGCTGCCCATGAACGTGCTGGCCGGCTGGCTGGTATTTGGCTGGGCGCCCCCCGGTCGCTTGTGGCTGGGGGCGGCCATCATCATCGGCGCCATCACCCTGCTCACCCATCTGGAGCAGCGCGCCCACCCACCCACTTCCTGAGGTACGCCATGCGTGCCTCTTTTTTTGCTCACCCGGATCAGCCCTGCTGACCACCGACCTCAGGAGAGATCAGATGTTTGGAACCGCCACCCGCCCCACTGCGACCCGCGCCCTGCTGCTGGGATCAGGCGAACTCGGCAAGGAGGTCGCCATCGAGCTGCAGCGGCTCGGTATCGAGGTGATCGCCGCCGACCGCTATGCCAACGCCCCCGCCATGCAGGTGGCCCACCAGGCCCGCGTGCTGGACATGCTGGATGGTGCCGCCCTGCGCGCCCTGGTGGCCGAGGTCAAGCCCGACCTCATCATCCCCGAGATTGAAGCCATCGCCACCGACACCCTGGCCGCCCTCGAGCAGGAAGGGGTCAAGGTGGTGCCCAATGCCCGCGCCACCCAGCTCACCATGAACCGGGAGGGGATCCGTCGCCTCGCCGCCGAAACCCTGGGGCTGCCCACCTCTGCCTACCGCTTTGCCCAGAGCAAGGAGGAGTTTGTGGCCGCCGTCGAGGCCATCGGCCTCCCCTGCGTGGTCAAACCGGTGATGAGCTCCTCCGGCAAGGGGCAGAGCCTGCTGCGCGATCTCGCCAGGCTGGATGAAAGCTGGACCTATGCCCAGGAGGGGGGCCGTGCCGGTCGTGGCAAGGTCATTGTCGAAGGCTTCGTTCCTTTCGAGTACGAGATCACCCTGCTCACGGTGCGCGCCGTCGATGGCATCCACTTCTGCGAGCCTATCGGCCATCGTCAGGAGGATGGCGACTACCGCGAATCCTGGCAGCCCCAGGCCATGAGCGAGCTGGCCCTGGCCCGCTCCAAGGAGGTGGCGGCCAAGGTGGTCGAAGCCCTTGGCGGCTATGGTCTGTTCGGGGTCGAGCTCTTCATCAGGGGCGACGAGGTGTGGTTCAGCGAAGTCTCCCCCCGCCCCCACGACACCGGCATGGTGACCCTGATCTCCCAGGATCTCTCCGAGTTCGCCCTGCACGTGCGCGCCATCCTGGGGCTGCCCGTCGACACCATCACCCAGTACGGTCCGAGCGCCTCTGCCGTGGTGCTGCGGGAAGGCCACAGCCAGGATATCCGCTATCAGGGGATTGGCGAGGCACTGGCCCTGGTGCCGGGTGCCCAGTTGCGTCTCTTTGGCAAGCCGGAGATCGCCGGTCGTCGTCGCCTCGGGGTGGCGCTCGCCCGTGGGCAGGATTGCCAGGAAGCCGTGGAGCAGGCCAAGACGGTGGCAGCCCGGGTAGAAGTACTGTTCTAGGCAATCCGCTTTACCACGCAAAAACAAACGTTTATCTGCGTGATCCGGCGCAAGGGGCAGGTGACTGCCCCTTTCCCATTGAAGCACCAGGCTTATAATCCCCCCTTCACCTATGTCAGGAGTACAAGATGTTAACTGCCGTGATCTTCGATATGGATGGTGTTCTGATCGACTCGGAACCCTTCTGGCAACGGGCACAGATGGCCGTCTTCGCCGAACTGGGCCACTTCCACACCGAGGAGGACTGCAACTCCACCATAGGGGTGCGCATCGATCAGCTGGTGGCCCACTGGTACCGGATCCGCCCCTGGAGCAGCCCCAGCCAGGAAGAGGTGGTACAGCGCATTCTGGATCAGGTGATCGCGCTCATCCTGCAAGAGGGGCAGCCCAAGGCCGGGGTGCTGGAAGCCCTCGACCTCATCGAGGCCCAAGGGCTCAAGATCGGGCTCGCCACCTCCTCCCCGTTTGCCATGGTCGAGGCGGTGCTCGGCAAACTCGGCATCCAGGACCGTTTCATGGCGGTCCACTCCGCCGAGGTGGAGCGCTTTGGCAAACCCCACCCGGATGTCTATATCCACGCCGCCGAGAAGCTCGGCGTCGAGCCTGTGCACTGTCTCGCCATCGAGGACAGCTTCACCGGCCTGCTGGCGGCCAAGGCAGCCTCCATGACGGCGCTGATCGTGCCGGACCCGGCGCTGGTCGGCGATCCCCGTCTGGCCATCGCCAACCACGAGCTGCGCTCTCTTGCCGAGCTGAACGCAGAGATGCTGGCCGACTGGGTCAAGTAGGCAACACGGACTGACCTCCTGCCTCCCTTGAGCCCGCTCATAAACGTGCGCTTGCTCGCGGTTGCGCCGCCTTGTGGCGACTAGAATCAGCAGGAGCACAGAGACGGCCCACGGGCCCGAGGAGGTCACCATGATCGAATACACCAGCAAGCGTATCGTCTGCCCCCACTGCGGCCACCACACCCGGGTCGAGCTGGATGCCAGCCAGGGGGATCAGGAGTTCTACGAAGATTGCATGGCCTGCTGCAACCCCATCCACCTGCGGCTGCACCGGGATGAAGCCCGCGACTGCCTGCAACTCTTCGTGGATGCCGACGACGAGCAGCTGTTCTGAATTCCCCTGTCCAGACACAGATAAAAACAAACGGGACCCTATGGGTCCCGTTTGTTCTGGTGCCATCGTCAGGCTGGATCACGCTTCCCTCAAGCACGCCGCCTTCGCCGACGTCATGGTCGGAACAAACTCCACCACCTGATAATCGGCCGCCTCTGCCTGCTTGAAGGGATCCTCTGCCAGCATCGCCTCCAGGGCGTCTCGGCTCACGCCCTGCGCCAGTATGACGCCCCCGACTCGGGGTACCCGACGCCCGGACGCCAAAAAATGGCCTGCGGCATATTGCCGCTCCAGCCACGCAATGTGGGCCGGGATCAGGGCATCGATCTCCGCCAGCGGTTTCACATAGGTCAATGTCACGACAAACATAGAGAAGTCTCCAAGGCTCTGGGGCGGCGCCTCTTCCACAAGAGGGCGCCTTTCCCGTGATGCCGCCCTCCTCTTCGAACCCTGGGGGCAGCGCTCAGGTGGTTACTGGCGCGCCGCCAGCACCCGCTCCACCGTGTCGACGATGGCCTGGGTCTGGGGGTCAATCTCGATGTTGGTCTGCCAGCCGGCCTTGACCCAGCCCAGGTTGGTCCGGGCCAGGGTCTCGGGGATCAGATTGACGCAGAACTCCCTGGCGCGCACCTCGCCCACGGTGAGGCTGATGCCGTCGATGCCGATGTAGCCCTTGGTCAGCACGTACTTCATGAGCGCAGGATCGAGGCGATACCACACCTGGCGGTTGTTGGGGGTGTCGATGACCGAGGTCACCTCGGCCGTCCCCATGATGTGGCCGGACATGGCGTGACCGCCAATCTCGTCCCCAAAGCGGGCGGCCCGCTCCACGTTGACCTTGTCACCCACCACCAGTTGCCCAAGGTTGGTGAGGCGCAGAGTCTCCTGCATCAGATCGAAGCTGACCAGATCCCCCTCCACCCGGGTGACGGTCAGGCAGCAGCCGTTGTGGGCCACCGAGGCCCCCAGGGCCAGCCCCTCGCCCCAGGCCGGGCTCGGCATGCGGATCACGTGGGTGCGAAAATTGGGCAGTGAATCGATGGCCACCAGTTCGGCGGTCCCTTGTACGATGCCGGTGAACATGAGTCTCTCCAGGCTGTGAAAATTGTCGGCAGGTTACCCCCGGCCACCTTGCAAGACAAGGGTGCCGGCTGACAAGGAGAAGCGCGATCGCTATAGTGACCCCAATCAATCCAGACTGAACGAGGAAACAAAAATGCAGGTATATCAATGCTGTGAAGCCATTCGCATCGCCTACAACCAGATTGGCTCCGGTGAGCAGGGTTATGTGCCCCAGGCCATTGCCGCCAGCATACGGGCGCTCAACGCCGTGGCCTCCGACGAGCGGGTACCGGCGGATCTGCGCGAGCAGGCGGCCTATGCCGCGGCCAACCTGCTGATCAGCGATCACGAAGACGCCTGATCCCGGCTACAAATCTGCCGCCGACCTTCCCCGTTGGCGGTTTTTCAGGCTAGAATGACACCCCCGCATTTTGTCTCCTCAGGACGAGGAGGCAAAAGCCCATCTCTCTTGCCCGCTCTTTCTCTTTTATCTGATCCACTCGGAGGTGTCAGTGCAACGTTATTGGTCCGAGGCGAAGCAGCTCGTTCGTCTAGCCAGCCCCATTCTGGTCGCCCAGGTGGCCCAGATCGCCATGAACTTCGTCGATACCGTGATGGCGGGACAGGTGAGCGCCGTGGATCTTGCCGCCGTGTCGGTGGCGTCCAGCTTCTGGCTGCCGATCATCTTGCTGGTGCAGGGCATCATCATGGCCCTCACCCCCATCGTTTCCCAGCTCAACGGCGCCCGCAAGCAGGACGAGGTGCGCCCCGCCGTGCACCAGGGCTTCTGGCTCGCCCTCATCGTCACGCCCATCGCCATGGTGGCACTCTACTTCAGCCCCCTGGCACTGCAGTTCATGGATGTGGATCCCGTCATGGCGGCCAAGACTGCCGGCTACCTGCACGCCATCCTGTGGGGCCTGCCCGCCTTCGTGATGTTCCAGGTGCTGCGCAACTTCAGTGAGGGGCTCTCCCACACCATGCCGACCATGGTGATCGGGTTCGTGGGGCTCGCGGTCAACATCCCCGCCAACTACATCTTCATTCACGGCCACTTCGGCATGCCGAAACTCGGCGGCGTCGGCTGCGGCGTGGCCACTGCCATCGTGCTCTGGGCCATGCTGCTGGCGATGATCGTCTATGTGAAGTGCTCTGCCCACTTCAAGCGCATCAACCTGTTCGCCCAGCTGGCACGCCCCAACGGCAGCCGGATCTGGCGCCTGTTTCGCCTGGGGTTTCCCATCGCCATGGCCATCTTCTGCGAGGTGACCCTGTTTACCGTGGTGGCCCTGATGCTGGCCCCCTTCGGTGCGGAGACGGTGGCGAGTCACCAGATTGCGCTCAACTTCTCCAGCCTGGTCTTCATGCTGCCCCTCTCCATCGGTGTCGGCGTGACCATCCGGGTCGGTCACAACATAGGGGAAGGTCAACCGGATCAGGCCAGGGTCGCCGCCCGCACCGGCCTGATGCTGGGCATGGGAGTCGCCGCCGCGACCGCCGCCCTCACCGTGCTGCTGCGCGACCCCATCGCGGGGATCTACACCGACGACCTGCAGGTGATCGGCCTCGCCGCCACCCTGCTCTTCTTCGCCGCCATCTACCAGATCTCCGATTCGGTACAGGTGGTGGCCGCGGCGGCCCTGCGCGGTTACAAGGATACCCAGGCCATCTTCTACGTCACCATCGTCGCCTATTGGGGGCTGGGTCTGCCCACCGGCATGATCCTGGGGCTGACCGACTGGGTGGTACCGCGCATGGGCCCGCAGGGCTTCTGGATAGGCTTCATCGTCGGTCTCACCTCCGCCGCCCTGATGCTGGGCGCGCGGCTGCGCGTCATCTACGGCCGCTTCGCCAGCCCCGCAGCCTGCACAGCCCTCTCCCGGGCGCAATAGGGCGCGGCCAGGGGCACGGGGAGCCGCACTTTTGGGACGGCTCGCCTGTAAAATCAACAGGCTGCACAAGAACTGGGCAAACAGTCTCCTTTGTGCATGTCCCTTGTTGACAGCCTTGGGGGCCATGGGTAGTATGCCGACCACGCCAGCAGTGCTGGCGGGATAAAACGGGTCTTCAGTCCGGTTTATGAAGTGGGTTTATAGCTCAGTTGGTTAGAGCACTACCTTGACATGGTAGGGGTCGTTGGTTCGAATCCAATTAAACCCACCACTTTTCGTGATGCGTCCTTAGCTCAGCTGGTTAGAGCACCACCTTGACATGGTGGGGGTCGGTGGTTCGAGTCCACTAGGACGCACCATAATTGATGATTAGATTTTCGAATACGATGCGTCCTTAGCTCAGCTGGTTAGAGCATCACCTTGACATGGTGGGGGTCGGTGGTTCGAGTCCACTAGGACGCACCATTCGAAAACAGTTCATCAATAGAAACAATATCTTGCGTCCTTAGCTCAGCTGGTTAGAGCATCACCTTGACATGGTGGGGGTCGGTGGTTCGAGTCCACTAGGACGCACCAAATC
>NZ_JAPCIQ010000073.1:10127-20681 GCF_027707405.1 Aeromonas sp. QDB68
TGCGTCCTTAGCTCAGCTGGTTAGAGCATCACCTTGACATGGTGGGGGTCGGTGGTTCGAGTCCACTAGGACGCACCAAATCCTAGAAAATCCCGCTCACGAGCGGGATTTTTGCTTTCTGTCGCATTAGTTTTTTCTATTCAAAAGAATTGAGTCATTCGAGCCTCTTTTTGGTCATGTGCCTAAAAAAGGCACTTCCGTGCCTAAATCTACAGGCACGGTCTGATCTCGTCGTGCCCAAGCCAGACCCCTACCCCATCCGGCACGGAACATTTTTCACTGCTTCCTGTAGCCCGCCGCGAAGACTGATAAAAGAATTCTCTGGGAATGATAAAGCCGCGGCCTTGTTGATCAAATCCAAAGTCGGATACTCGCTCCCCAACCCGCCGGGCGGGCTTAGTTGACGGCCTGCCGAATGGGCATACCAAGCCCTATGACCTTGTTCATGACTTTTACCCCAGCCAGGATCTCACCCACCTGGGCGTTGTAGCTCCGCAGACTCAGTTTCGGACCGATGAGCTGCTTGAAGCGATACATGGCGGTCTCAGCTATCGAGCGCTGATGATAGCCAGAGTCCTTTTTCCATTGCTCCAGTTCTCCTGCCTTGAGCGCGGCAACCGCCTCGTTGCGTGGATGGCCTTTCTTCCAGAATGCCGCATTCTTTCTCGGCGGTATGGTGGCCTTGATGCCCTTCTTTTGCAGTAGGGCATAACAGGCTCTGGTGTCATAGGCACCATCGGCGCTGACTTGTTCTATCTTGCGGCGCAAGGGGTTGAGCAGCGTGGGCAACACCTCGTTATCGCCCACCGTTTCCAGGCTGACTTCGGCTGCAACGATGGCATGGGTCACCGCATCTACGGCCAGGTGAAGCTTGCGCCAGACGCGGCGTTTCTCCTTGCCGTGCTTGCGAATTTTCCATTCGCCTTCGCCATAGACCTTGAGTTCGGTGGCATCGATGACCAGGTGAGCCACTGGGCCATGGCTCGGTAGGCGGTACTTGATTTCGACCGTCTTGGCGCGCTTGCTGATACAGCTGTAGTCCGGCGACTGTAAGGGCACATTCATCAGCTCGAACAGCGAGTTAATGAAGCCTTCCAAGGCACGCAGCGGTAGCTTGAATACCGCCTTGAGCATCAGCGCGGTTTCAATGGCGGAGTCGCTGTAATGGAAGCCTCGCCCTCGGCGGCCATGATGGGTCTGGCAATGCCACTGCTGGATGGCTTGCTCATCCATCCAGACGGTCAACGAACCACGTTGCACCAAGGCTTGGTTGTACTGTTTCCAGTTGCTGATCTTGTGCTTGGACTTGCCCATCTGGCGCTCCCGGTGGTGAACCTAAGAGATCAGATCACCAAACTGCGGGATAGTTCCCTGATTTGAGCAACAACGCCACTGTTGACCATACCGCTGGCGTGAACAGATGTAGATGTGAAGAAGTGCCATCTGCATCTAGTTTTTTTACTCAACTGATGGTTTCCAAGTGCATCGGATTGCTTTACGATGAACCTAATCTTTTTTATCAGGTGTAGGAATTGATGTTAGCCAGCGTCATCCAGAAGCGTCTCGAGGCCCTGCCACAGGCGACTCGAGAGCGGATCGCCCATATCGATTTCACCTTGATGTTCAAAGGCGAAGCGGTGCGGGCCGATCTGATGACTCGCTTTAACATGGCGCCCGCTCAGGTCACCAAAGACTTCATGCTCTATCGCGAGCTGGCACCGCAAAACATCGAATACGATGCCAAGCGACGAGTGCACATTCGCGGCGCGGCGTTTACGTCACTGTTTGAGTATGATCCGCTGCGAACCCTCGCCACCTTGAGCCAGGGCTTTGGCGACGGCTTCTCCGGCAAGGGTATGCTGCCCTTTGCCTGTGAGGCGCCGCACCACCTCAATCAACCGGCACTGGCGATTGTCGCCCAACTGACCGAAGCGATTTACCGTCGCTGCGCCCTACGCATCCGCTATGTCTCGCTTAGTAGCGGGGAAACGGTGCGGGACATAGTGCCGCACACGCTGGTCGACAGCGGCTTGCGCTGGCATGCCCGCGCCTATGACCGCACGCATAGCGAGTTCCGGGATTTCGTACTGACACGCATCGCTCACGCGCAACTGCTGATCGAAGAGAAGGCCCGAGCAGAAGAGCTCCCAGACGTAGATGCTCAATGGACAACGCAGGTAACGCTGGCGCTTAAGCCCCACCCTGCCCGTCAGCACCCAGAGGCCATCGCCCTCGACTACGCCATGACAGACGGTGTCCGATACGCCACAGTGCGGGCCGCCACGGCGGGTTATCTGCTGCGCCTGTGGAATGTGGACTGTTCCGCCGACCATCATCTCGATGGCCCCGAATATCAGCTCTGGCTGGCAAATCCGGACTGCCTCGATAACGTCAGCAATGCGACGTTGGCACCGGGTCGAACTTAATTTTTTATTTTTTACCGGGCGAGCCCGGAAAGACAGGACAACAAGATGGATCACAGCGTACACAACAAACTGGTTTCTTTTATCTGGAGTATTGCCGATGACTGCCTGCGCGATGTCTATGTGCGCGGCAAGTATCGTGATGTGATCCTGCCGATGGTGGTGTTGCGCCGCCTGGACACCCTGCTCGAACCCACCAAACAAGCGGTACTGGACGACGTCCATTTCCAGCAGCAGGAGATGAATGCCGTTGAGCTGGACGAAGAGCCGCTCAAGGCCGCCTCCGGTTATGTCTTCTACAACATCTCCAAATGGACGCTCAACTCGCTGTTTAACGCGGCCACCAATAACCAGCAGATCCTGCTGGAAAACTTCAATGAATACCTCAATGGCTTCAGCGATAACGTCAAAGAGATCATCAGCCGCTTCAACCTCAAGGCGCAGATCCGCCATATGGCCGACAAGCAGGTGCTGCTGGATGTGGTCGAGAAATTTATCTCCCCCTACATCAACCTGACACCCAAAGACGGTGAAGATCCGGAGGGCAACAAACTGCCTGCCCTGACTAACCTCGGCATGGGCTATGTGTTTGAAGAGCTGATCCGCAAATTCAATGAAGAGAATAACGAAGAGGCCGGGGAACACTTCACCCCGCGCGAGGTGATCGAACTGATGACCCATCTGGTGTTTGACCCGATCAAGGATCAACTGCCGCTCACTATGACCATCTATGATCCGGCCTGTGGCAGCGGCGGCATGCTGACCGAGTCCCAAAACTTTATCGAAGAAAAATACCCGGCCCAGGGTGCCAGTCGCGATATTCACCTCTACGGCAAAGAGATCAACGACGAGACCTACGCCATATGTAAGTCCGACATGATGATCAAGGGCAATGACCCTGCCAACATCAAGGTCGGCTCGACCCTGTCGACCGATGAATTCTCCCAGATGCGCTTTGACTTTATGCTCTCCAACCCGCCCTACGGCAAAAGCTGGGCCTCGGAGCAGAAATACATCAAGGAAGGGACTGAGGTCATCGATAGCCGCTTCAAAGTGCAGCTGGCCGATTACTGGGGAGAAGTGGATCCCAAGGGCTGTGATGCCACGCCACGCTCCAGCGATGGCCAGTTGCTGTTTTTGATGGAAATGGTCAGCAAGATGAAATCCCCTGCGACCAGCCCCTTGGGCAGCCGTATTGCCTCGGTGCATAACGGATCCAGTCTGTTTACCGGCGATGCGGGCGGTGGCGAGAGCAATATCCGCCGCTACCTGATTGAAAACGATATGCTCGAGGCTATCGTCCAGTTGCCGAACAACCTGTTCTACAACACCGGCATCACCACCTATATCTGGCTGCTGAACAACAACAAGCCGCACTCACGTCAAGGCAAGGTACAGCTGATCGATGCCAGCCTGCTCTATCGCAAGCTGCGCAAGAACCTGGGCAACAAGAATTGCGAATTTGCCCCCGAGCATATCGAAGAGATCACCGCGACCTACCTGGCGTGCCAGGAGGTTGAGCGCCAACTAGACGCTAATGGCGACCCGATCGGTATCGCCAGCAAGGTATTCAAAAACGAGGATTTTGGTTACTACAAGGTCACCGTCGAGCGGCCGGACCGCCGTAAAGCTCAATTCAGCGCCGAGCGCATCGCAAGCCTACGCTTTGACAAGTCGCTGGCCGAGGTGATGGCCTACTGCTACGACCGCTATCAGGAAAAGGTCTATACCCCCGGCTTCTTGCAGGAACACAGTAACGCCATCCTCGAGTGGTGCGAACAGAACGAGATCAGCCTCAATACCAAGGCCAAGGGGAAACTGCTCGATACCGGCTTCTGGCTCGACGCCCGGCAGTTGCTGTTTGTGGCACAGACCCTGATGCAAACCATAGGTGAGCAGGAGTTCAACGACTTCAACCAGTTTAAAGACGAGGTCGATGCCGCACTCAAAGCCAGCAGCATGAAGCTCTCCGCCCCTGAAAAGAACGCCATTCTGAATGCCGTCAGCTGGTATGACGACACCGCCGCCAAGGTGGTAAAAAAGGTGGTCAAGCTCAGTGCCGACAAGCTCGGGGAGTTGCTGGATCGCTACAGCTGTGAAGAGGCCGATCTACCGGACTTCGGTTACTACCCCGCTGGCAAGAAGGGCGAGTTTGTCACCTACGAATCCAGCAGCGACTTGCGCGACAGCGAGTCGGTGCCGCTGAGCCAGAGCATCTACCAGTACTTCCTCGATGAGGTTAAACCCCATGTGGCGGAAGCTTGGCTGAATATGGAATCGGTGAAGATCGGCTATGAGATCAGCTTCAACAAGTACTTCTACCGCCATAAACCGCTGCGCTCACTCGAGACCGTCGCTCAGGAGATCCTGACGCTGGAAAAACAAGCCGATGGCCTGATTGCCCAGATTTTGGGTCTCACCACATCCCTACCCCAGGCATAAGCAGGAGACGATAATGATGACGCTGACTGCTATGCCAAAATATGAGACATATAAAAATTCAGGCTCTGAGTTTTCTGGTTTAATTCCTTCAGATTGGCAATTGCTCCCAATTAGAGCGATTTTTGATGAACGCAACGAGAAAAATATAGGGCCGAAAACAGATTTTATTCTGTCGGTCACGAGAGACCGTGGTGTTATACCATATGATGAAAAAGGTGCTATTGGAAACAACAAGTCAGAGGATATTCAACGCTATAAGATAGTACACCCAAATGACTTGGTCATTAACAAAATGAACATAGTAATAGGTTCACTAGGCCTTTCCAAATATCATGGAGCATTAAGTCAAGTATATATTGTCTTAAAGCCAAAAAACTCAAGGTTTAATATTAGATACTATTCATACTTATTCTCTGATTCGACATTCTATAAATCCATGATTAAATACTGCACTGGGATTATGGAATTGAGAGAATCACTAGACAAAAATCATTTTAAAAAAATAAACCTTCCATACCCTTCAGAGGCCGAACAAACCGCCATCGCCAATTTTCTGGATACAAAAACCGCCCAGATTGACGAAGCGATTGCCATTAAGGAGCAGCAGATCGCGCTGCTTAACGAGCGCAAGCAGATCCTGATCCAGCAGGCTGTGACCCAAGGTCTCGACCCGACTGTGCCGATGAAAGATTCTGGCGTGGAGTGGATTGGCAAGATCCCGGAGCATTGGGAAGTTATCCGATTCAAAAATTTGTTTTCGCAAAGCAGACTATCTGTTAGGAAGGACGATGGAGTAGTTACATCGTATAGAGATGGACAGGTCACTCTTCGTTCTAATCGCCGACTGGAAGGCTACACTGAAGCTATTATCGAGGGTGGCTATCAGGGCATTAGAAAGGGTCAGCTCGTTCTGAATTCAATGGATGCATTTGAAGGCGCAATTGGTGTCTCAGAATCTGATGGCAAATGTACTCCAGAGTATGTAATTTGTGACCCTATTAGAGCTGGCGTATCCCAATACTATTTCGCCTATTTGCTTCGCGAAATGGCATTGGCAAAATACATTCTGGTCATTTGTAATGCAGTCAGGCAACGAGCTGTTAGGATTAGATACAATAATTTATCATCTAGATTCATGGTGTTACCGCCAAAAAACGAGCAGGAAGCCATTGTCACATTTATAGAATCTGAAAAGACCAAGATAAATGAGGGGGTTGAACATCTTCAACTCCAAATTGAAAAACTAAAAGAATACAAAACCACTCTGATTAATAGCGCCGTCACCGGCAAGATTAAGGTGGTTTAGCCATGAGCTATCAACCACCGTTTCAGCTCACCCACACCATGATGCGCCATGTGGCCCGCATCGGCGAATTGATTGGCACATGGAAGGCAGCCAATCAAAACCGGCTGGTGCCTGAGCTGCGCCGTGGCAACCGCATTAAAACCATTCAGGCCTCACTGGCCGTGGAGCAAAACACCCTGACGCTGGAGCAGGTCACCGCCGTGTTAGCGGGCAAAACCGTACTGGGTCTGCCCAAAGAGATCCAGGAGGTGCGCAACGCCTTTGCCGCCTATGAAACAATGGAGCAGTGGCACCCGCATCACATCGACGACTTACTGGCCGCACATGCCTTATTGCTGCATGGCTTGATTGATGACGCTGGCCACTGGCGCAGCAAAGGGGCTGGCATCTATCGCGGTGAGCAGCTGGTGCATATGGCCCCACCGGTCAGCCAGATCCCGCGCCTGATGGCCGATCTCTTCGACTGGTTAGCGCACAGCGATGCCCACCCGCTCATCGCCTCGGCCGCCTTTCATTACGAGTTTGAATTTATTCACCCGTTTGGTGATGGCAATGGCCGTATCGGGCGCTTATGGCAAACCCTGATATTGAGCCATTGGCAGCCCATGCTGGCGTTCCTGCCGGTGGAAACCGTCATCAAACATCGCCAGCAAACCTATTACCAGTTACTGACTGAATCCGATCAGAAAAGCGATTGTTCCGCCTTTATCGAGTTTTTACTGCAAGCGATTGAAGACAGCCTGCAAGAAGCCATCCATACCCAAGCGGATAGTGAAACGCGGGTACAAATGCAGGTAGAAACGCGGGTACAAACACCACTAAAAACCCCGGAACAGATCCTGAGTCTGCTGCAACAGCATCCGCAGATCACGCTAGCCGAGGTCGCACAGCGGCTGGGCAAGGCTCTTTCCACCGTGGAGCGCGCCGTCGCCAAGCTTAAAGCCCAAGGGGTACTGACATTTATCGGGCCCAAGAAAAACGGCCACTGGCAGGTTAACAAGAAATAACGAGCAGGGAGTATGCATGGTCAGCAATACCAAAGAACAGGCCCTTGAAGCGGCCATCGAGCAGGCCCTGACCGGCCAGTGTCTGGAAACACTCGGCAGTGGCATCGGCGAAGCGGCCGCTGTCTACGCCAAGCCCCATCACGGCTTTGTGCTGGGGCTGGCCAGCGATTTTGACAAGCAGTACGCCATCGATACCCGGCTATTCTGGCAATTTCTCGAGACCACCCAAGCCACGGAGCTGGCCAAGCTCAAGCAGCATCACCCCCATGACTGGCAACGCAAGGTGCTGGAGCGTTTCGATCGCATCATGCAAAAACAGGGGGTGCTGCACCTGTTGAAAAAAGGGTTGAGCCTTGACGATGCCCACCTGACCTTGATGTACCCGGCCCCGCTGGCCAGCAGCAGTGCGGCTGTGCACCAACACTTTGCCGCCAACCTCTTTAGCTGTACCCGCCAGGTGGCCTACTCGGCGCAGAACCCCAAGCAAGAGATCGACATGGTGCTGTTTATCAACGGCATCCCGCTCATCACCCTGGAGCTGAAAAATCACTGGACCAACCAGAATGCCCGCTACCACGGCCAGAAGCAGTACCGGGAAGATCGCGATACCAACCAGCCGCTACTGAACTTTGGCCGCTGCCTGGTGCATATGGCGGTCGATACCGACGAAGTCTATATGACTACCAAGCTGGCCGGGAATGCGACCTTCTTCCTACCCTTTAACAAGGGGCATCACCACGGCAAGGGGAACCCGCCGAACCCAACCGGCCATAAGAGCGCCTACCTGTGGCAAGAGGTCTTCACCAAGGAGAGCCTGGCTAACATCATCCAGCACTTTGTGCGTCTGGATGGATCAGCCAAAGAGTTGCTGAGCAAACGCACCCTGTACTTCCCCCGTTACCATCAGCTGGATGTGGTGCGCAGGCTGATAGACCATGCCAGCCACCACGGCGTAGGTCAAACCTATCTGATTCAGCACTCGGCAGGTTCTGGCAAATCCAACTCCATCACCTGGGCGGCCTATCAGCTGATCGAGGTTTACCCGACAAGCGTCGATGTGCATGGAGCCAAGGCCGTCGATCAGCCGTTGTTTGATTCGGTCATCGTCGTCACCGACCGGCGACTGCTGGACAAACAGCTGCGCGAGAACATCAAGGAGTTCTCCGAGGTCAAGAACATCATAGCGCCCGCCAACAAGTCATCCGAGCTCAAGTCGGCACTGGAGAACGGCAAGAAGATCATCATCACCACCATCCAGAAGTTCCCGTTTATCGTCGATGGCATCAGCGATCTGAGCGACAAGCGCTTCGCCGTCATCATCGATGAGGCGCACAGCTCCCAATCTGGGGATGCCCACGGCAAGATGAACGCGGCGATGGGCAAGATGCACACCGAGGAGGAGATGGAGGACACCCAGGATCTGATCTTGCAAGCCATGCGCTCGCGCAAGATGCGTGGCAACGCCTCCTACTTTGCCTTCACCGCCACGCCGAAGAACACCACGCTGGAGAAGTTCGGCCAGAAACAGGCCGATGGTACCTACCAGCCCTTTCACCTCTATTCGATGAAGCAGGCGATTGAGGAGGGCTTCATCCTCGATGTGGTGACCAACTACACCACCTATCGCAGCTATTACGAGATCAGCAAATCCATCGAAGAGAACCCGCTGTTTGACAGCAAGAAGGCGCAGAAAAAGCTGCGCGCTTATGTGGAAGGCAGCCAGGAGACGATCGACGTTAAGGCCGAGATCATGCTCGAGCACTTTATTCCCCATGTGGTGAATGCCAAGAAGCTCAAGGGCAAAGGCAAGGGCATGGTGGTGACGCAGAACATCGTCTCGGCCATCCGCTATTACAAGGCCATCACCCGCCAACTGGAGGCGCTGGGTAATCCGTTCAAGGCACTGATTGCCTTCTCCGGCAGCAAGGAGGTGGATGGCATTGAATACACCGAGGCTGATCTGAACGGGTTCCCCGAGAACGATACCCGTGACAAATTCGATACCGATGAGTATCGCCTGCTGATCGTGGCCAACAAATACCTGACCGGTTTCGATCAACCCAAGCTCTGCACCATGTACGTCGACAAGAAGCTGGCTAGCGTGTTGTGCGTGCAGGCCCTCTCCCGCCTGAACCGCGCCGCGCCCAAGTGGGGCAAGAAGACCGAAGATCTGTTTGTCCTCGATTTCTTCAACTCAGTAGACGACATCAAGGCAGCGTTCGATCCCTTCTACACCGCCACCTCGCTCTCCGGCGCCACCGACATCAATGTGCTGCATGAGCTCAAGGACTCACTGGACGATAGCGCTGTCTACGAGTGGTTCGAGGTCGAGGATTTTGTGGCGCGCTATTTCAATAACGAGGACGCCCAGCAGCTCAGCGTCATCATCGATAAGGCCGCTGAGCGCTTCAATCATGAGCTGGAGCTGAGTAACGAAGAGAAGGCCGACATCAAGATCAAGGCCAAGCAATTCGTGAAAATCTACGGCCAGATGGCCGCCATCATGCCTTATGACATGCTGACGTGGGAGAAACTGTTCTGGTTCCTCAAGTTCCTGATCCCCAAACTCAAGGTGGAAGATCCGGATGCCGACCTGCTCGATGAGTTGCTCGAATCGGTGGATCTCTCCTCCTACGGCCTGCAGCGTGTGAAGCTCAATCACACCATCACCCTGGATGCCGACGATTCAGAACTCGATCCACAAAACCCCAATCCACGCGGCGCTCACGGCACAGACAAAGAGACCGACCCGCTGGACGAGATCATCAAGAGCTTTAACGAGAAGTGGTTCCAGGGCTGGAGCTCAACCCCGGAAGAGCAGAAGGTGAAGTTCGTGAACATCGTCGATAGCGTGAAAAAACATCCCGATTTCGAGGCCAAGTATCAGAACAACCCAGACCCGATCAACCGGGAGCTGGCCTTCGAGAAGATCATGAAAGAGGTCATGCTGGCACGCCGTAAAGACGAACTGGAGCTCTATAAGCTGTTCGCCAACGACCTCGCCTTCAAAGCCTCATGGATGCAAAGCGCCCAAAGAATGGTGGGGATGTAAATCGTCGTAATTTTTTTAGATGAAATGACTCTTGGATTGCCGTTTTGTGGCGCGTCATGATGAATCGGGAAAAGGGAAATCAAAGTGCAAATTAACCAATGGATTTCGGAATTTTTAGCAAGACGTGGGTTAAAACATCCTGATGAGCGTCCACTTTTCGCGTACAAAACTTCGACGGATGAATTCGAGTCATTAAAACGCCTCTTACAAAATTATGCAGACAAGTTCCATTTGTCTCGGCACTACCCCTGACTCTTATACACAAGTAGCGCCCTGAACGGAACCATTCCCGTTTTCCAGGATCTGATCTTCCATGTGACCTCC
>NZ_JAPCIQ010000074.1:0-20566 GCF_027707405.1 Aeromonas sp. QDB68
TCCGAAACCCAACAAGGAGTTTCGGATTCTTACACAGCCTGAGGATCGGTCAATGGATCCTTAACTGATCGGCATTACGTGCCTGGCACGCCCTCTTTTTTCTTGCCCCCCTGGCTATGACGACACCGGGGTCGCCTCCTCGCTCGTCAGTCCGGGTTTCAGGGCCAGCGTGAAGAGCGCCGCCACCATGTCGGACTGGGTGATGATGCCCACCAGCTGCTCCCCCTCCACCACCGGCATGTGGTGCAGCCCCCCGTCGGAGAAGGCCTCCACCAGGTCGTAGAGAGGCTGGTAGCGCCGCGCCGTCTGCACCTCCCGGGTCATCAGATCCGCGACCTGCTGCTGCTCGAGGGCCTCCTTCGCCCTCGGCTGGTGACCCGCCCGGTCGATCATCAGGTCGTGCAGGGTGATGATGCCGACCAGCCTCTCCCCCTCATCCACCACCGGCAGCGCCTTGATCTGGTGGTGGGAGAGCAGATGCCACGCCTCCATGGCGAGCGCCTGTGGCGTCGTCACGACGAGATCCCGCGACATCACATCCTGGCACCGTACCGTCTCCACTCGCCCCCGCAGGGCGTGAAGCTGGGCCTCCTGCAGCAGCTCCTGCAGATCCTGGCGGCTGATGTCCAGCAGCTCCCCGTGTTTTTCCAGGGCAAAGTCGATGTCCTGAGTGGCGAGCCGGGCACTCGGCTGGGGATCCGCCGTCTGGTGGCGATTGGGCGCCGCCTTGCCGCCATGGGGATAACGACGCCCCAGGGCGCGGTTGTAGAGCAAGCCCAGACTCAGCAGCAACAGGGAGTTGAGCAGCACCGGCAGCAGCACGTAGCCGACCCCGAGCGCCCGGATCCCCTCGCCGCCGATGACGGCGGTCAGGGCCACGGCGCCGCCGGGCGGGTGCAGGCTGCGGGTGAGGAACATGGCGGCGATGGCCAGCATCACCGCCAGGGCCGAGGCGATAGCCATGTCCGGCACCAGGTTCGCGCTCAATACCCCCATCAGGGCCGAGACCCCGTTGCCCACAAGGATGGACCAGGGCTGGGCCAGGGGGCTGGCCGGGGCGGCAAACAGCAGCACGGCGGAGGCCCCCATGGGGGCGATGAGCCAGTGCACCTCGAGCCCCAGCCCCCAGCGACACAGCAAGGCGGTGCCGAGCAAGCCGATGAGGGCGCCAAGGGCGCCGTAACAACTCTCTTTGACGCTGGTATTGGTCGATACCGGCAAAAAATCCCTGAACTGCATGGTGCTCCCGCGGACGATAACATTTATTTCAAATGCGCAATTCTAGCCACTTTCCCCCGTCCCAGACCAGCCCCCCGCTCCGCCATGGCCATCATCCGCACGCTTTTTCCCTTCTTAACATTGTCTTAAGAGTCCGCTGGCACCCTTTACGCCATCCCAACACTGGAGCCCAACGGTATGACTCACCTCAACGATGCCCTGCGCCGCTTCGACGGCCAACGCCGGGTCTGGACGGCGGGACTGGAGCGAACCCTGCTCGGCTGGCTTGCCAGTCGCAGCGCATTGCCGCCCTCTTCGCAGGCACCCCGCCGGATCCTGGTCATTCGCAGTACCAACCGCATCGGCAACAACCTCTTCCTGCTGCCCTTCCTGCACCAGCTTCATCGCGCCCATCCCCA
This sequence comes from Aeromonas sp. QDB68, assembly GCF_027707405.1. Taxonomy (NCBI): domain Bacteria; kingdom Pseudomonadati; phylum Pseudomonadota; class Gammaproteobacteria; order Aeromonadales; family Aeromonadaceae; genus Aeromonas; species Aeromonas sp. QDB68. The sequence continues at coordinate 1,638 of NZ_JAPCIQ010000074.1, forward strand.
CGCCGAGCTGGAGCTGGTGTGCAGCCCCACCGCCCTGCTCCCCTTCCTGGCCGATCTGCCCCTGCGGCACATTCATCAGATCCGGTTGCAGGGCAGACACCTGCCGGGCGCCCTCTCGGCACTCTCGCGTCTGCGCCGCCAGCACTACGACAGGGTCTACGTCCCCTTCGCCTCCAGTACGGATCACTTCATCGCCGCCTGGGTACAGGCCCGGGAGAAATGCGGCTTCGACGATGGCCATGGGGATCTCATCTTCCCGCGTCCGCAGGCTCCGGACAGTGAGTGCCACTACGCCCACCAGCCCCTGCAACTGCTCGGCATACCGGGCAATCCGGCCAACCCCATCCCCCTTGGCAGCCTGTTGCAGGGGCCAAGCCCGGCCTTGAGTGCGCTGCGACGAGCCTATCCTGGCCGTCCTCTGATCGGCTTTTTCACCGGCGCCCGCAAGGGCAAGGGGCTCTCCCAGCCCCAGTGGCAGCGGTTGCTTGGGGATCTGCGCCGTCACAGCCCGGATTCCCTGCTGATCCAGCTCGCGGATCCCGCCGCCCCCGAGCACCTGCTCGGGGACGTGCACGTTTCCCTTGGCAACATGGGGGAGCTGGCCCGCTTCACGGGCGGCCTCTCCCTCTTCGTCAGCGCCGACACCGGTCCCCTGCACCTGGCTGCCGCCAGCGGTGTGCCCTGTCTTGGCCTCTTTACCCAGACCGACCCCGCCCGCTACGGGTGCCTGGGCGCCCAGCACCTCAATCTGGTGATCGAGGATCGCAATGCCATCCCCCTCGACCAACAGTGGCTGACCGAGGCGCTCGCAAGCGCCCCTCACCGGGTGACGATGTCGGTTTCCCCAACCCGCTACCTGCCCGCACCCCGGCCCGCCCTGATCCCCCTCTAGGGAGCGGCCATGCAAAAAAAGAGGGAAGGCTGTCGCCTTCCCTCTCTCGTCTTGGTGACACTCACCGGGCGCTCGTCCGGGTGAATGGAAGCCCTCAGGCCAGCTCGGCGCGCAGCGCCCGAGTCGCATCGACCATCACCTTCAGGGCAGCGGTGGTCTCTTCCCAGCCGCGGGTCTTGAGGCCGCAGTCCGGGTTCACCCAGAGCCGGTCTGCCGGGATTTGTTGCGCAGCCTTGCGGATGAGGTCTTCAATCCAGCCCTGGCTCGGTACGTTCGGCGAGTGGATGTCGTAGACGCCCGGACCGATCTCGTTGGGGTAGTTGAAGCGCTCGAACGCTTCGAGCAACTGCATCTGGCTGCGGCTCGTCTCGATGGTGATCACATCCGCGTCCAGCGCCGCCACCGCCTCGATGATGAGGTTGAAGTCGCTGTAACACATGTGGGTGTGGATCTGGGTGCTGTCCACCACCGGGCTTGCACTCAGGCGGAAGGCGCGCACCGCCCAGTCCAGATAGGCCTGGTGATCCTGCTTGCGCAGGGGCAGCCCTTCGCGGATCGCCGGCTCGTCGATCTGGATGATCTTGATGCCGGCGGCTTCCAAGTCAGCCACCTCGTCGCGAATGGCCAGGCCAATCTGCAGGGCGGACTGCTCGCGGCTCACGTCTTCCCGCGGGAAGGACCAGCAGAGAATGGTCACGGGGCCGGTCAGCATGCCCTTCACCGGCTTGTCGGTCAGGCTCTGGGCAAACTTCGTCCACTCAAGGGTCATGGGGGTCGGACGGTCGATGTCACGGGTGATCACCGGCGGCTTGACGCAGCGGGAGCCATAGCTCTGTACCCAGCCAAATCGGGTGATGGCAAAGCCGTCCAGCAGCTCCCCGAAATACTCCACCATGTCGTTGCGCTCGGCCTCGCCGTGCACCAGCACGTCCAGCCCGATGGCCTCCTGGCGCTCAATCGCATCCTTGATCTGGGCCTGGATGCCCGCCTCGTAGGCCTGGTCATCGATGCGCCCGGCACGCCAATCCTGACGCAGCACCCGGATTTCAGAGGTCTGCGGGAAGGAGCCGATGGTGGTGGTGGGCAGGAGCGGCAGCTTCAGATCCGAGCGCTGCGCGTCGGCACGCACCGGGTAGGCGCTCTGGCGATCGAAGTCACTGTTGGTCAGGCTGGCGAGGCGCGACTGCACCACCTTCTTGTGAACCCGGCTGTCAGACTCCCGATCCACGATGGGCTGGCTGTAAGCCTCGATTTTGTCCAGGGCGCCACCGTCCAGGTAGTCGGACAGCAGCCCCAGCTCATAGCACTTTTGCAGGGCAAAGGCGAACCAGCTGCGAGTCTGGGGATCCAGCTCGTGCTCCAGGGTCAAATCCACCGGGCTGTGCAGCAAGGAACAGGAGGAGGCCACCCAGAGGCGCTCGCCAAGCTTTTCTTTCAAGGCCTTGAGGGTCGGCGCCAGCTTGGCCAGGTTGGCACGCCAGACGTTGCGGCCGTTGATGACACCCGCCGAGAGTACCCACTGTGCCGGCAGGTGCGGGACCAGGGTCTCCAGCTGCTCGGGGGCTGCCACCAGATCCAGGTGCAGGCCGTCCACCTTCAGACTGGTGATGATGTCGCGCTGATGGGCCACGGACCCGAAGTAGGTGGTGAGCAGCAGCTTGCAGGGGCCGCTCAGGCGCTCATATGCCTTGAGGTAGGCCAGGCGCCACTCGTCCGGCAGGTCCAGCGCCAGAGCCGGCTCGTCGATTTGCACCCACTCCACCCCCTGGGCCGCCAGTTTGGCCAGGATCTCCTGGTAGACGATCAGCAGGCGATCCAGCAGTTCGAGGCGGGAGAAGCCGCTCTCTTTCTCCTTGCCAAGCCACAGGTAGGAGACGGGGCCCAGCAACACCGCCTTGGCCGGCAGCCCAAGGGCCTTGGCCTCTTCCACCTCGTCAAAGAGCTGGCTCCAGCCCAGCTTGAAGCGCTGGTCACGGTAAAATTCCGGCACTAGGTAGTGGTAGTTGGTGTTGAACCATTTGGTCATCTCGGCAGCGGCCGCCGCCGGGCCGGTCGGCGCACGGCCACGGGCCACCCGGAACAGGGTGTCGAGGTCGGTGTCGCCGTGGCGGTGACGGGCAGGCACGGCGTCCACCAGCAGGCTGGTACCCAGCACCTGATCGTACCAGGCAAAATCCCCCACCGGCAGCAGGTTGACCCCGGCGGTACGCTGGGCCTGCCAGTGGCGCTCACGCAGGCTCTTGCCCACGGCGACCAGCTCGGCCTGGGTGGTTTCGCCACGCCAGTAGGATTCGAGGGCAAATTTCAGTTCGCGCTTGGCGCCGATACGGGGAAAGCCCAGGGTGTGTGCGAAGGTCATAGGTTCCATTCCTTATGCTCGTTTATCTGATGAGGATCTGGATTGTTTGGCCATCCAGATGTTTACACATCCAAAATGACAAGATAAGGTGACCTTGGCTATTGAATCCTCTTCAACTGGCTCTCAAGAATTTCTCAACTGACGCACAAAGGAGCAGTGCCATGGTCGCGCCCACCCCATCCAGCCCCCCTCAGAGCAGCAATCTGGGCATCGATCTCAAACACCTGAAGACCATCAGCGCCCTGGCCGAGCAAGGGTCCCTGGCCGGGGCCGCACTCACCCTCAACCTCACCCAGTCCGCCCTCTCCCACCAGCTCAAGGAGCTGGAGACCCGCCTCAATCTGGAGCTGTTTCTTCGAAAAAGCCGCCCTCTGGTGCTGACGGCGGCAGGCCAGCATCTGCTGGCCCTGGCCCGTCAGGTGCTGCCCGCCCTGGCCCAGACCGAGCGCCAGCTGGTCGCCCTGCACAGCGGCGAGGCGGGCAGGCTGCATCTGGCCCTCGATTGCCACAGCTGCATCCAGTGGCTGCTCCCGCTGTTGCCGGACTTTCGCCGCCAGTGGCCCGGCGTGGATCTGGAGGTGGAGTCGGTGCCGGGTTTCGATGCCATCAGTGCCCTGCTTGGCGGCCAGCTCGACCTGCTACTCACCTCGGATGTACAGGCCCGCGGGGATCTTCATTTCGAGCCGCTGTTCGCCTTCGATCTCACCCTGGTGATGGCGCCGGATCACCCCCTCTGCCAGCAGCGGCGCATCACACCGGACGATCTGCGACCGGAGGTGCTGCTGGTCTACCCGGTGGAACGGGCACGCATGGATGTGTTCAGCCGTTTCCTGCAACCGGCCGGGGTGGAGCCCGCCCGCTGCAAACCGGTGGACAACACCTCGGTCATGCTGCAGATGGCCGCCGCCGGGCTCGGGCTCGCCGCCCTGCCCCGCTGGGCCAGCGAGGAGTTCGTGCGCCAGGGCCTGCTTGAGGCGCGCCCTCTCGGGGAGGGCATTCGCCGCCACATGTATGGCGCCGTGCGCGCCGCCGACAAAGATCAGGCCTGCCTGCAGAGCCTGTTCGAGCGCATCCGCACCCGGATGGCGGCCCAGTAAGCCGGGCACAAAAAAGCCGCCAGGATCAGGCGGCTTTCATCACGGGTTGCCCGCGCAGACGAAGAGTCGGGTATCAGCATTCATCACCCCTCACCCCACCCAGCCTTCGCGGGCAGTTGCCACACAGTTCCCCATCCCGGCGCTTGTAGTGCAGGCAGCAGCGCTGGCGCACATAGCCCGGGAAGGCCTCGTCCCGGGGCAGGCCTGCTTCGCACCAGCCCGTCAGATGTGCCGACGGCAGGCCACAGGATTCAAGCCAGAGGGGAGCATGGGACCTCACCTCCTCCCGACTCACCTCCCCGAAGAAATCGGGCACCCGCACCAGGGCCGCCAGCAGATCGTCCGCCAGGAGCGGGCGCACGAAACCGGGGCGCAGCCGCTGCGCCGTCCCAAGGAGGGTGAACTGCCCCTGCCAGTGCGCCTGGAGTCGCTCCCCGGCCGTCTTGATCAACACGCCGACCTCCCCTTTGATCATGGGCTCGGCCGGCAGGGTAAAGCCCGACACCACGCCGGCCTCATGCCCCTGTCCCAGCCTGTCGAGGGCAGGCACGGCCTGATGGCGGTAGACGGCCACCATGGCGAGATAGATGGATTGCCAGCAGAGCATGCCCCAGCTGCGGGTGAGCCAGTAGGCGGGTCCCGCCTCCGGGTGTGCCTGCTGCCAGTGCGCATGGAGGGCTGCGGCCACCTCGGCCGACGTCGCTCCGGTGGCATCCGTCAGTGGCGGACGCACGTCACCGGCCGCCACCAGGTTCCCCTTGAGGGACGGGATCAGGCTGGCCGCCGCCGCGAACAGGGCCTGGTGATCCGAGACGAGGGCGCGTTCCGCGTCCGCTTTTTCCCGGCCAAGGCCGTGCTCCCGACCAAGGCTGCGCGGCACACCGCGCGCCCTCTCCTCGCCCATTCGTTGAAAGGGCCCCGGGCGCGTGCCGGGGCGCAAGGTCAGAATGCGTATTTGAGTCGCGCCTCCACGCTTCGTTCGGCCCCGAACCAGCAGTTGTTCTGGTCGTAGCAGGAGTAGTAGGTCTTGTTGAACAGGTTGCTGGCGCCAAGCGATACCCCTACCCCTTTCAGGCTTGCGCTGAGGGCGGCGAGATCGTAGGAGGCGGACATGTCCATCAGGAGGTAGTCCGGTACCTTGTCGGTGTTGGCGGCATCCATCTCGGCCTCCCCCACGTAGCGCAGGCCGGCGCCCACTCGCATCCCCTCGAGGTTGCCGCCGGGGTAGTAGTTGCTCCACAGCGACGCCATCTGTCTGGGGACCCAGACCGGCGTCTTGCCCTGCAACGTGGTGGTATCGCGCGTGATCTCCATGTCCATCAGGGTGTAGTTGAGGGCCAGATCCAGCTGGCTGGTGAGATCGGCTCTCCCCTCAAGCTCGATACCCCTGGAGACCGTCTCCCCGGTCTGCAGCTTGGGCCCGTAGACATTGTCCGGATCCGTCACCAGGGCATTCTTCTTGGTGATGTGGAACGCCGACAGCGTCGCCGTCTTGCTCATGTCGTCGGAGAGGAACTTGACGCCCCCTTCCCACTGATGACCGGTCGCCGGTTTGAACGCCTGACCCTGCTTGTCCGCCCCCGGCACCGGCTCGAAACTCTCGGCATAGCTCGCATAGGGGGAGAAGCCGCCATCCAGCTCATAGAGGGCGCCGACGCGGAAGGAGAGGTTGTCCTGATCGATGTGGGCCAGGGACTGGCTGTCCGCCCCCTGATAGAGGGTCCGGCTGTCGGTGTCCATCCGGTAGCGGTCGTAGCGGGCGCCGCCGATGGCCACCAGTCGATCGAGGCGCACCTGATCCTGCAGATAGACGCCGGTCTGGGACTGACGGATCACCTTTTTATCCTGGTAGTTGAAAGTGAGTGCCTCTGGGACTATCTGGCTATGGTTCGGGTTGAAAATGTCGATGCTGGGCGCCGAGTAGTCGAGGGTATCCCGGTAGAGGATATGGGCATCCAGGTACTGGTAATCGACCCCGAGCAGCAGGTTGTGCTGGGCAGAGCCCGTCTGCACCTTGCCCGCCAGCTGGTTGTCGATGACAACGCCGCGAGAGTCTTCATCGGTGAGATAGGCGTTGCGGGCCAGGGTGCGGTTGTCCGCCGCCAGGGCCGCGTTGTAGGTGTTGCGCTGATAGGCGGACGCATCCATGTAGCGGGCATTTTGCAGCACCTGCCAGCGCTCGTTGAAGTCGTGGCTCAGCTTGTAGCCCAACAGGGTCACATCCCGGTTGTACTCGTTCCAGTTCTCGTCGCCAAGGAAGGTGTCGCTGCCAAGCTGTCCCAGGGGGTTGGACTTGGCCGAGCCGCTGGCGGGCACAGTGGTGTAGATGCCGGCCTCGGGATCCTTCTGGTAGTAAAGGTTGAGGTTCAGCAGGGTGCGCTCGCCGAGCTGCCAGTCCAGGGACGGCGCAAAGACGTAGCGCTCCTCCTTCGAGGTCACCGCCTGGCCATCCTTCTCCCGTGCCAGTCCCACCAGCCGATAGGCGAGCTGCTCGTTGATGGCACCGGTGCTGTCGAGGGTCATCTCCTTGAGGGTGCCCGTGCCGGTCGCCACGCTCACGTTGTGCTTGCTCTCCCGCTGGGGGCGCTTGGCGATGAGGTTGACCATGCCGCCGGGGGGCATGCTGCCATAGAGCACCGATGTCGGCCCCTTGAACACCTCCAGCTGCTCGATGGCCACCGGATCTATCTGGGGTTGCAGGTTCCAGTCGTTGTACTGGAGCAGCAGGCCGTCATAGAAGTTCTGGTAGTTGTCAAAGCCACGGATGTTGAACAGATCCAGCCGATTGACCGCCCCGCCCCGCAGCTCGGTGTTGACGCCGGGCACGTAGCGCAGCGCCTCGCTCACCGAACTGACGCCGCGCAGCGACAGGGTCTCCCCATCCACCACCGAGATGGCCTGGGGCGTCTCGATGGGGTCGAGCCGGGTCTTGGTCGCGGTGTTGCGATAGGTCTGGCCGAGCACGGTCAGGGTCTCGTCGGCGGTGGCCGTATCCTGGCTGTCGGACGCGGCGGCCTGTACAGAGCCTGCAAGCAGGGTGGAGATGGTCACGGCGACCAGGGTCAAAGGGGGGTGAACAAGCTGCATCTGATCCTCGATTACTTACTGCATATGAATGGTAACAAATATCATTTGCATTTTATTGTTCTATTTTGCCCCGATATTAACAATTTGGGGCATGTTGGCGGGGAAGCGGGGAAAGCGAGGGTGGTAGGCACGCCATCTGCTATCGGAGGCAACATGGCAACGCCGTCGAGGCTCTCAGGGAACACCCATCATGGCCGCCTGATGAAGGTCACCGCCTTCACTTTCACAGCCAACTAGCAAGTAACCATCACATATTCAGAACATGGCGGCATATTAACCCCCATATTCACACTCATCAGACAAGTATGGTCGCGTTCTCCCTCCCCTTGTTGATCCTGGTCAATCGCTATTGATAAAGGAGGCGATAGCATGCCCACCCTTTTATCAGCCCTGATTGAGACAATACCAAGCCATCAGCACACGCCTATGAATGAGACCGCCCACCAAAATCTGCACTGCGATACCCAGCTCAACTTCACCTTCGGAGTCATCATCCTGACCCTGCTTATCGCCCTGAGACCGTCAGTGTCAGCATCCGGACCTCTGCCGAGCGCAAGTACCACAAGGTGGCGGCCATGTTCGTGCACAACATGGCGACCCAGTCCATCGAGCCACAGTTCAAGTCACTGGAGCATGTCCTCAACGAAACGGGCAGTGTCATCGATGAATCAGGCCTGGATGCCTTCCTCAATGAGGATCACACGCCCCTTGGCCTCTCCCTGATGCAAACGTTGGCGCTCACCCCCTATGTGAAGAGCATCCTGCTCGCCGATCCACAGGGGCGGTTCAACTCCGTCCCCCATCTGCCGGTCGGGGAGCACGTTGATGCCAAGGAGCGACCCTGGTTTCTCGCGGCCGCCGTGCGAACCCTCTTCGTGCACTACACCGACCACTACCCCAGCAAGTTCGATGACAAGAGCCGCAGCGTCTCCGTCTCCCGCCCCCTGATCAACAAGGAGGGGGTCTTCCTCGGCACCCTGGCCATGAACGTGGATCTCGAGCAGATGAGCTATCCCCTGCGTCAGCTCATGAGCCCTCTCAAGGGGGAGTTCTACCTGGTCGATCGGGCGGGCGACATCCTGCTGCACTCGGATGTGGGGAACCTGTTTCGCCATCGCGTGGACCGCCGGCTCATCGAGCAGATGACCAACGGCGCCGACCACCTCTTCGATGCAAAGCGCCAGACCCACCTCTACTACTACTCCTTCTCCAACCCGGACTGGTTCGTCATCTATGCCGTCAGCGATGCCAGGTTCAAGGAGGTGAGCAGCCGCGAGTCCTACCAGATCCAGATCACCCTGGTGGGCAGCATGCTGATCTGCCTGCTCTGCTGGTGGTCCTTGCGTCATGTGCTCAGCAAGATGATCTTCGAGATCATCGCCCTGATGCGCGCCGGACGCATCCACGCGGGCAAACCGGGGGATCAGTTGCGCCAGGAGATCCAAAGCGGCCATCGCCAGATGCTGGAAGCCGTGGAGGCGTCCAACACGGATGCCCTCACGGGTCTGTTCAATCGCCGCTGCTTTGACAAGGCACTCGACGACCAGCTGATTGCCGGCCGCCCTTTCTGCCTGGGGTTGATCGATCTGGACAACTTCAAATCCATCAATGACACCCACGGCCACCCGGTCGGTGACGAGGTCCTGCGGGCGGTGGCCCGGGAAGGGCGGCAGATTGCAGGCCAGGAGGCCACCCTCTACCGCTACGGCGGCGAGGAGCTGGCCATCATCATTCCCGGGGAGGACAGCGTCAGAGCACTGACGCTGCTCGAGCAGTGGCGCACCCAGGTGGCACAGCGGCCATGGCGCGAACCGGAACTGGTGGTGACCTTCTCTGCCGGGCTGGGACTGTGGCGACAGGAGTCCGCCGAGCAACTGCTGGCGCGGGTCGATCAGGCGCTCTATCAGGCCAACGATGCCGGCAAGAATCGGGTGCACCATGCCGACTGATCCCCTGGCACAGCGTCTGCGTCTGGCCATCGTGCTCGGGCTCCTCTTGCTGGTCGGCCTCACCGCCCTCAACCTCCTGCAGGCGGCCAGCGGCCTTCGCAAGGACAACGCGCGCAGCCTGAACCATGCCCGGGCCATGATAGAGAGTGCCATCAACGACAGTCAGTCCCTGGTCGAGGCCGCCCGCCCCCTCGCCATGGGCCGCTGCCAGGATGAGCAACTGGCCCTGCGCGACCTCATCACCGCCTCCCCCTATGCGCGGGCACTCTATGTGCTGGAGGGGCAGCAACTGCGCTGTACCACCCTGCACAGGCCCATCCTCACCCGGGATATTCCCCGTGGCCCGGCAGGCAACCAGACGCTGCTCCTCGCCAGACATAGCCCCATCACCGGGCAGACCGCCATCCTCTCCTGCTGGTGGAGCTGGACGGCTTCCACATCTTCGGCGCCTTGCAGGCCGTGATGGGAGAGGACAACCTCTTCTTCCTCCTCGGGGACCAGGCCCTCGATGGCCACGGCAGGACCCTGCCCGCAGCCCGCCTGCTGGAAGGGGGACAACGTCTGCAACAGAGCGATCCCACCGCTCATCCCTATCGCCTGGTGGCGCTCAACGGTTACAAGGAAGTGCTGGCGTTTGCCTGGGCGTACAACCAGGAGAACCTGCTTGCCGCCCCTGTGCTGGCGCTGTTGCTGGGGCTGCTCACCTTCTATCTGAGGGGGCGCAGCGGCTCCCCTCGCAGCGAGCTTGCCAGAGCCATGGCGGCCCGGGAGTTCATCCCCCACCTGCAACCCGTGATGGACAAACAGGGGCGCCTGCGCGGTTGTGAAGTGCTGATGCGCTGGCGTCATCCCACACAAGGGATGATTGCCCCCAACCACTTCATTCCCCTCGCAGAGGAGTGCGGCTACATAGTGCCGATGACCCGCCAGTTGATGGCCCAGACCCGGGATTATCTGGTCGGGGTGGCCAACAGGCTGCCCCCCGGCTTTCACGTCGCCGTCAATGTCTGCGCCCAGCACTTCAAAAATCAGGACATCGTCGCCGAGTGCAGCGACTTTCTTCACGCCTTCCCGGGCCAGGATCTGCGCCTGGTGCTCGAGGTGACGGAGCGGGAGATGGTGGATGCGGACGAGCAGACCCGCGCCATCTTCGATGCCCTGGACGAGCTGGGCGTGCTCATCGCCATCGATGACTTTGGCACCGGCCACTCCAGCCTCTGCTATCTGCAGATGTTCCATGTGGACATCATCAAAATCGATCGCAGCTTTATCAAGGGAATGAAAGAGGAAGGCCCCTCCCGCCATATCGTCGAAAACATCCTGGATCTCGCCCATCGCATGGGGCTGGCTCTGGTCGCCGAGGGGGTGGAGACCCAGGAGCAGGTCGAGATGGCACGCCACTATGGCATCGACTACCTGCAGGGCTTCTACTTCGCCAAGCCGCTGCCACCGGCCCAGTTCACTGATCTCCTGACCAGCGCCACACGCCCGGAGCCATCCCGGCGCCATGCCGGGGTGAGCCTTCTTCCCTAACGGGGGGCGACGGGCAGCCAGTACTCCATGGTGGCGTCGGGCTGCTGGCCGTCAAAGCCGGGGGCATAGCGCTCCAGTTCGAAACCGTCCAGCCCCCGGTATGCCGACTCCGGCAGCCAGTGCAGGATGAACCAGTGCAGGCTCTCCCCCAGCTGGGCAATGGGTCCTTTGTGGGTGAGCACGGCATACTCCTGGGCCGGCACGTTGAGACTCGACAGGCCGGGGGGCGTAGGCGCCGTCGTGGCCACTCCGGCCCAGTAAGGCAGCCGCTCCCCTGCCCCCGACACATCCACCACCCCCAGCCACTCCCTCGACAGGTCCAGCGCCCCCGTCTCGCGCAGCGCTCGCCAGATGGCGGGCACCGTCTGCTGAAAATCCGGTGAGGCATCGAACAACCCCCGGATCGTGCCCCTGACCCCCTGCAAGGTGAACGCCGGCAGGCTCTCTATGCGCACCTGCACCAGGTTGGGAGAGGCAGAGCGGGGGACCGCCGCCCGCACCAGGGGCGTGCGCAGCCCCAGCCGCACGGCCCGCTTGCGATACGCCAGCGGCGAGCAGCCAAATTGCTGCTTGAAGGCGCGGCTGAAACTCACTTCCGAGCCAAACCCGTGATCCAGCGCCACATCCAGCACCCGCAGCCGGGTGGAGAGCAGCGCCTCCGCCGCCATGCTCAGCTTCAGCTCGCGCACATAGTGAGCCACCGTCTGGCCCGTCTCATGCAGGAATACCCGTTGCAACTGCCAGCGGGACCAGCAGCTCTGCCGGGCCAGCGCCTCCAGGGAGAGCGGCTGATCCAGATTGGCATGGATGTAGTCGAGCACTCGCTCGATGCGGGTGAGATGGGTGCGCGCCTCGGGTGCCGGCTCACGGAGTGGGTGGGGAGAAGTCGGTGTCATGATGTGCTTGAGACCACGCCAGCAGAGGGCGCTCTGGCCCGGGAGGGCCACATTAAACAGGGGTGTCGCGCCGACCGCAAGGCCGGCGCACCGCCTGGCTATTCATCCCGCCTCGCTCAAGGTAGACGGCTCTGGCCATGCTCGGCAAAGTGGCTGCGAAGGGCGCTGATCACCCGCCGCACCTTCTCCGGGATCTCCCGCTGGGGGGTGATGGCATGGATCTCCATGGGAGGGGCCCAAAAGCCCGGCAGCAGCACGAGTAATCGACCGGTGGCGATATCTTCTTCTATTTCACCTTCCGGTTGCAGCGAAATCCCCTGCCCTGCCAGGGTAAACTGGCGCAGGGGCAAGACGTTGTTGCACAGCACCCTGGGCTTGGGCTTGATCTTGTGGGCCTCCCCCTTCTCGTCCAACAGCAGTATCCCGCCCCCCAGCATGTCCGAGGCCAGCCAGTCGTGGGCCAGCAGATCTGCCGGGCTGCGCGGCGTGCCCTTGCGTGCCAGATAGGCGGGCGAGGCACACAGCAGCATCCGGGTCTGACCCAGCCTGCGCGCCACCAGGGTGGAATCTTCAAGCGTGCCGACCCGCAGCGCCACGTCGATGCGATCCTTGATGAGATCCCGCTTCTCGTCGTCGGCAATGATCTGGATGCCCAGGCCGGGGTGAGCCTGCAGCAGCGGCGAGAGCGCCCGCGCCAGGGGCTGGCCGGCCATCCCCACCGGCGCGGTGATCCGCACTTCTCCGAGCAGGCTGTCGCGCACCTCCGAGAGGCGCAGCTCGGTGTCGTTCAAGGTCTGCTGCAACGACTGGCAGCCCTGCCACACCACCTCCCCCGCCTCGGTCAGGCTGAGGCGGCGGGTGGAGCGGTGCAGCAGGGGCAGACCGAGCTGGCTCTCCAGTTGACTGATATGCTGGCTGACGGCGGACGGGGTCATGCCGAGGGCCTTGGCGGCGCCGGTCATGCTGCCCGCCTCCACCACGGCGGCGAAGATGGCGTAGCGTCTGAGCTGATCCATTATGAAGCCCTGCTTACAAGTGAATGCAATTTTAAGTGGATTATTAAGTCACACTCGGGGGCGTAGGATAGCCCCATTCCCACAGTGAAGGAGAATTCCCATGAAGATTGCCCTCATCGGTGCCAGCGGTTTTGTCGGTTCAGCCATCCTCCAGGAGGCCGTCAGCCGCGGTCATCAGGTCACCGCCATCGTGCGTGACGTGAGCAAGGTCGCCGCTCACCCGCAAGTCACCGCAGTGGCGGTGGACGCACAGGACAGCCAGGCACTGGCCAAGGTGCTCAAGGGGCACGATCGGGTGATCAGTGCCTACAACCCGGGCTGGAGTGCCCCGGACATCTACGATCAGTACCTCAAGGGGGCCAGCGCCATCGTGGCCGCCGCCGTCGCGGCCAACAGCTGGCTGCTGGTGGTCGGCGGTGCCGGCAGTCTGGAAATCGCCCCGGGCGTGCAGCTGGTGGACACCCCGGAGTTCCCGGCAGAGTGGAAGCAAGGGGCCCTCGCGGCCCGGGATGGTCTCACCGCCCTTCGCCGGGAAACCACCCTCGACTGGCGTTTCGTCTCCCCACCGGTGTTCCTCGAACCCGGCGAGAAGCGCGGCGGTTACCGCCTTGGCACGGATCAGGTGCTGTTCAGCGGCGAGCAGCCCGCCGGGATCACGGTCGGCGATCTGGCGGACGGGGTGCTGAACGAGGTGCAAGCACCGGCTCACCTGCGCCAGCGTTTCACTCTGGGTTATTGAGGAAAGGCGCGCCAGCAACCCTTCCCATGACAGTCACACGGAGGGAGGCGGATGCCTCCCTCCGCCTTTTCTCTCCCGCGTCTATTCCGTCACGCCAATGTCGCCCTCACCCGGTACGGCAGATCGCCACCTGAGCCGCCCGATGCTCGTTCTATTCGCTCAAGTCCGAATTCCATTTCGAATTTTGTATATAACTAAGAATATTTTGTTGCTTCCACCTTATAACCTCGAACAGTAGCATCACCCTCAACCCAAACGGCGCCACTCAAGAAGAGTGCGCCCCGGTTTCGCAACACCCCGCACGCCGGGGCACGCAGACCCCGTTCACGGAAAGTGAGGAGATGCCCATGACCACCCCATCATTGCCGATCATCGATCTCGCCGCCCTCAAGGGCACCCCGGCTGCACGCAGCCAGATGCTGGCGCAGCTTGGCCAGGCCGCCCGCGAAGTGGGCTTTTTCTATCTGGTGGGCCATGATCTGAGCGAATCGGCGCGCCAGGAGACACTGGCGCTCGCCGCCCGCTTCTTCGCCCTGCCACTTGAAGAAAAACTGGCGGTGCAGATGGTCCACTCCCCCCACTTTCGCGGCTACAACCAGGTGGGGGCAGAGCTCACCCGGGCACGGCCGGATCTGCGGGAGCAGTTCGATATCATGAACGAGGCCCAGGCCCTGCCTGTGGCGCACATTCGTGAACCCTGGCAGCGCCTCATCGGCCCCAACCAGTGGCCCGCCGCCCTGCCCGAGATGAAGACACGGCTGCTGGCATGGCAGGATCGACTGAGCGACATCACCCTCACCCTGCTGGACGCCTTCGCAGAGGTGCTGGGGCAGCCCGCCGGAGTATTTGATGAGAGCATTCGCGGTGCCCCCTACCAGCACATGAAGCTCATTCACTACCCCGGACAACCGGAAGGCAGCAGTGGTCAGGGGGTAGGTGCCCACAAGGATCCCGGCTACCTGACGCTGGTGATGCAGGACGATCACTCCGGGCTCGAGGTGGAGACGGCGGATGGCTGGATCCCCGCGCCCCCCCTGCCGGGCGCCCTGGTGGTCAACATCGGTGAGCTGCTGGAGCTCGCGTCCGACGGCTACCTCAAGGCCACCCTGCACCGGGTGGTGAGCCCGCCTCCCGGGGTATCGCGCCTCTCCTGCGCCTTCTTCATGGCGGCAAGGCTGGATGCGACTGTGCCACTGCTTAGCCTCTCCCCCGAGCTGGCGGCACTGGCCGAAGGGCCCCAGAGCGATCCCGCCAACCCGCTCTTTTATCAGGTGGGGGAAAACGTGCTCAAGGGGAGGCTGCGCTCCCACCCGGATGTGGCGGCCCGCCACTATGCAGACGAGCCGCAGCGCTAGCCTGACAACGCCGCCACACCACATTAGAAAAGGGGCGCGACGGCGCCCCGGATAACACAAGCAGTCGGGCAACAGCCTGGCAATGACGGAGTACAAAAATGAAATTCAAGACCATGAGCGTGCACAGCGGCCAGCGGATCGATCCCCAGACCGGCGCCCTCACCACCCCGCTCTACCAGAGCAGCACCTTCAGCTACTTCAACGCCCAGGCGGGCAAGGAGCGCTTCGCCGGTCAGGCGCCCGGCTTCATCTACAGCCGCTTTGGCAACCCCACCACTGCCGAACTGGAGCAGAAGCTGGCAGCCCTCGAAGGTGCAGATGAGGCACTGGTGGTGGCCAGCGGCATGGCGGCGGTGAGTGCCATCATGTATGCCCTGGCCGACAGCGGTGATGAAGTGGCCTATATCGGCCCCCTCTACGGCGGCACCGATGCCTTCCTCAAGCAGACCTTCAGTCGCGCCGGAATCAAGATCACCGCCTACGAGAGCGATCAGGCGCTGCTGGCCAACATCCGCCCCGCCACCAAGGTGGTACTCTTTGAAACCCTGACCAACCCCACTCTCAAGGTGGTGGATCCGCGGGTGGTGGTGGAGGCGGCCCGCAAGGTGGGTGCCATCACTGTGTGTGACAACACCTTCCTCACCCCCTATCTGCTGCGCCCGCTCGAGCTTGGCATCGACATCGTCATGCACAGCGGCACCAAGTACCTGGGCGGTCACGGCGACATCATCGCCGGGGTGGTGGCGGGTCGTCATGAGCTGATGAAGTCGATTCGCACCGTGGCCCTCAAGCACATCGGCTCTCCCATCGGCCCACAGGAGGCCTACCTGCTGCAACGGGGGGTCAAGACCCTTCCCCTGCGCATGGATGCCCACCTGCACAACGCCCAGAAGGTGGCCGAGTTCCTGGATGCCCACCCGGCGGTGAAGAAGGTGATCTACCCGGGCCTTGCCAGCCATCCGGGCCACGATGCCCTCGGCGCCTTCGCCAGCGGCTTTGGCGGCATGGTGAGCATCGAGCTGGAAGGCGGGTTTGAGCGCTGCGCCACCCTGCTCGACAACCTGCAACTCTTCGTGCAGGCGGTGAGCCTCGGCGATCTCGAGAGCCTCGCCTGCCATCCGGCCAGCACCACCCACGCAGCCATGGACGAGGCGAGCCGCCTCGCCGCCGGAGTCAATGACGATCTCATCCGCTTCAGCATCGGGGTGGAAGACGCCGACGATCTGATTGCCGATCTGGCCGCCGCCCTGGCCCTCCTCTGATATCCAGTAGCGATCCGGGGGAGTGACGCAATAAAAAAAGGGAAGGCAATGCCTTCCCTTTCTCTTTTCTGCCCGGCGCCCTCATCAGGCGTCGTGGTAATCCTGGCAGGCGCTCAGGGTGTTCTCCATCAGGCTGGCGACCGTCATGGGGCCCACGCCCCCCGGTACCGGCGTGATGAAGGCGGCGTGATTGCGCGCGGTCTCATACTCCACATCTCCCACCAGGGAGCCGTCCGCAAGGCGGTTGATGCCCACGTCGATCACCAGGGCACCGGGTTTGACCCACTCCCCCGGAATGAAGTTGGGCTTGCCCACCGCCACGACCAGCAAGTCGGCCCGGCGCACCTGGGTCTCCAGATCCTGGGTGAAGCGGTGACAGGTGGTGGTGGTGCAACCGGCCAGCAGCAGCTCCAGCGTCATGGGACGCCCCACGATGTTGGAAGCCCCGACCACCACCGCATGCAGACCATGGGTCTTGACGCCTGTGGTCTCGATCAGGGTCATGATCCCCTTGGGGGTGCAGGGTCGCAGCGCCGGGATGCGCTGGGCCAGACGACCCACGTTGTAGGGATGGAAGCCATCAACGTCCTTGTCGGGACGAATGCGCTCCAGCACCTGGGTGGTATCGCAGTGAGCCGGCAAGGGCAACTGCACCAGGATGCCGTCCACTTCCGGATCCTCGTTGAGCTGGTCGATCAGGGACAGCAGCTCCGCTTGTGTCGCCGTGGCGCTGAGGTCATAGGAGCGGGAAACAAATCCCACCTCTTCACAAGCGCGACGTTTGCTGCCCACATAGACTTGGGAGGCCGGATCCAGCCCCACCAGGATCACCGCCAGACCCGGTGCCCGTTTCCCCTGCGCCAACCGCTGTTGGACTTGCGCGGCGACCTGATTGCGAATCGTTTGCGCAACCTGTTTTCCATCAATGATTTTGGCAGACATCGTTCTTCACTCACCATGTGTTCAACTGCGGCGCATTGTCGCATTTTTTTGGCGCGGGTGTTAGCGGCTCTCGCAGGGAGGGCAATAAGTAGGCACTTGAATTTACTGGCGGAAAAAGTCGTTGACGCTGACTTTGGCGCTTGGGTATGATGCCCGCCCGTTGCCCAGTGGTGCCGCCGAAGGTATGCTGGATGGCGAATTTTCGGTGATTAGCGCAGCCCGGTAGCGCATCTGGTTTGGGACCAGAGGGTCAAAGGTTCGAATCCTTTATCACCGACCAGGTTCATCGGGAAATCCCCGGGTTTCTTGATACAACGCGCCCTTAGCTCAGTCGGATAGAGCAACGGCCTTCTAAGCCGTGGGTCGCAGGTTCGAATCCTGCAGGGCGCGCCATTTAAAATGTGTTTTAAATCATTGAGTTATTGATGAAGAGTGTGACTTATCGTCCATTCGGCAGATTATCTCAGGATGACCTTGGCCAGGCCTTGGCAGACACAAAATGGCGATGATTTCAGTGGTGGTTGTAGCTCAGTTGGTAGAGTCCCGGATTGTGATTCCGGTTGTCGTGGGTTCGAGCCCCATCAGCCACCCCATTATTTCTCTGTTGTTGCTATCTGTTGCGTAAGAAAGGCTTTAATATGGCCAGCAACTCATCTGCAAGGCAGACTTCGCGCTATTTATGCGCGGCGATAAACCGGCCCCGCGCCAGTTTTTTTGTTTTAGCGAACAAAATAACGCCTATGGAGGCGGCCTATGTCTCTTCGTAATCCAGCTCGCAAGCAGCCCGCTCGCCAGCCCTCCCCCACGACGGGTAACCCCGCCCTCGATCTCTTCCACCGCAACTGGCAAGCGCTCGAAAAGCTACAGGCAAAAATCGACAAGCAAACCCTCAACGGCCGCGATATCTATCAGCGCTTCACCAGCGACATCGAACCCCTTGAGCGTCAACAATGCGAGCTCATCTTTGCCCTCACCAAGCGACTGACCGACTTTACGGCTCGCAAGAGCTTTACCCAGTGGCAACGGGAGACCTTGCACCACTGGATCCACGATCTCATCAACTATCTCGAGTCCAATCCGTTTCGTGGCGAGATGGATTTGGCCCCCCTCTATCACCAAATCCAAACCAATACCGCCCTGCACATGGATGACGAACAGCTCGACTATCAGTGTGATGAACTTACCCATATGCTGATGGAAACTTGTGGTCACTGCCCCGAAGACATCGACACCTTGCGCGATATGGTCAAAAACCCCGCTCTGTTGCACGAGTACCTGATAAACGCGGCGAAGCAGAAAATGGCCAACGGGAGTGACACCGCTGGTGAGGAAGAGGATGCCCTCTTCGATGATGATGAGTTGTTTGCCGATGAGTCCCCCTTCGGCGCTGAGCAGCAAGATGCTTTTGCCCACACGCGCACCCGTCGTGAGCAAGAGGAAGAGATGCGCATCGAACAGCTGTTCAGCAAATCCAGCCTCAAGCAGCTCTATCGCAAGCTCGCCCTGGCGCTGCACCCGGATCGGGAACCCGACCCCGCCATGCAGGCGGAAAAGACCCGCATCATGGGCCAACTCAGTCAGGCTTGGGAAAACAAAGAGATGTTCACCCTGTTACAGCTGGCCCACGCTCACCTACCCGAGTTCGATAACCTGCTCAGTGACGAGAACCTCGCTTACCTCAACCCGATGCTGAAACGCCAGCTACGCGAGCTCGAAGTCAGCTACTACGGCGGGCAAGACGGGCTAATGGGCGCGGTGCTGCACAAATTCAAGCAATCATCCAAGAAAAAGACCGAGCAGGC
>NZ_JAPCIQ010000075.1:0-20313 GCF_027707405.1 Aeromonas sp. QDB68
GGAACCCGGTACTGCGCGAGCAGCTATCACCCAGTAATGGGAATCCCCCTCCTGTGACGCGAAGCGCTAAGGTGGGGAGGATGTCAACACCTGGCATAACCCTTCTCGGGCCAGCTCGGTCAGCAGATCGAGGTCGCGCAGGATCATGGCGCTCTTGGTGATGAGCCCTACCGGATGGCGATGAGCCAGCATCACCGTCAGGAGTTCACGAGTCAGGCGATAGTGGTGCTCGATGGGTTGATAGGGATCGGTATTGGCCCCCAGCACGATGGTTTGTGGCTGATAGGCTGGTTTGGCAAACTCCCGTCGCAGCAGCTCGGCAGCATTGATTTTGGCAAACAGCTTGCTCTCGAAATCCAGCCCGGGTGAGAGCTCAAGGTAGGCGTGGCTGGGTCTGGCATAGCAGTAGATGCAGCCGTGTTACTCTAAAAGACACTACACCGATTCCGGGGCTGACCATGCAGCGCAAATGCTATCCATACATCCGTTTCTCGACCAAGAAGCAAGAATTTGGCACGTCCTACGCTCGTCAGAGCGACATTGAGAGCTTCCTTGAACGCCATAGTCTCGTTGTAGACACCACGCTGGAAGACCTTGGTGTGTCGGCATTCCGTGGCAAAAACGCTACCCAAGGTCAGCTTGGCTGTTTCATTGATCTCGTCCAAAGCGGGCTTGTCGAGCCGAACAGCATTTTGCTGATTGAAAACTTTGACAGGCTTTCAAGACAGAAAATCATCAAATCAACACGCATTTTCAGTGACCTATTGAGTCAAGGAATTGATATTGCAATTCTCGACACTGGCAAAATCTACACTCGTGAGAACCTTATAAGCTCCGATTTTTTCAATGTCATTATCGAATTTGACAGGGCCAACAAAGAGTCTGAACGAAAATCAGATTTCACAAGTGCTGCTTGGAACATTTATCGAAAAGAAATGCGTTCGTTAAAAATTCCCAAAACTCGAAAAACCCCAAGCTGGATTGCTGTTGAAGATTCTATCAGAAACAAAGACCCAGGGAAGGTGCGAATAAGTCATATGGCACGAGAGCATTTACTGGTAACCCATTGATATTAAATGACTAAAATTTTCATTTTTTGTTCTTGGGATACTTGTTCGCACTTTCCTTTTCTTTTGCTGTGTATTTTTTAAACGCAAAAACAATCAGCCACAAGGTTGTGGATATGACGAATATAAAAATGAAGGATACCATACGATGCACATAACCAACATTATAATTTCCATTCATTGATGAATATAGTGCAAGGCCAAAATTTATAGCGATTATCAAAAGCGAACCGAGTGAAAAAAACTTCAAAATTTTCATCGACTATTCCTTATCAATTAATTTTTCAGATGGAGCGGTAAAGTAAGCTATCAGCCCGAACATTAAAATTATAGGCCCAAGAACGTATGTCACCTGAACGCCTATATATGAAACGGTGCACCAGATTAATATGTATAGTGCTAATGCTCCTAAGCATATCGCCAGAGATTTTTCATATATCCATTTTTTCATTAGCCCCAACTCCTTAATTACATGCCAAAACGATATCATTTCGGCCACAATTTTTCACTCCTTACGGGCTGATGCTCACTAATGGAAGGTGCGAATAAGTCATATGGCACGAGAGCATTTACTGGTAACCCATTGATATTAAATGACTAAAATTTTCATTTTTTGTTCGTGGGATACTTGTTCGCACTTTCCCTAATGTCTTAGTGTCTTATAGCCTGACACAGGCAGCCATGCTCGCACCCCTGATAGGGATTGATGGAGCGACCGAAGGGAAGATCCGGCGAATCGTTGTAGCTGATGATGCTGCGGGCGCTGATCTCCGTCACCTCGGTGCGGGGAGCGCTGGCGGCAAATGCCGCGTCCCAGTCGCTCTGACTCCAGCCGTCGTCAACTGGTTCGATTTGCGGGCCGCTGAAGCGGTGCTCGACATTGTGGTTCGCGCCTCGTCCTGCCATCACATCACCAATGCACTGTTTATATATACAGTTATTTTGTTGTGTAGCCCCTCAAACTGCAAGTTCGCAAAGAGCGACCCCATGAAAGAGGGTGAACCCAGGTGATCTCCTGCTTGATCTGTTGCTACATTTCGTTTACATAGACGAAATGCGAACCAGATCACGGAAAATGTCATGCAACCTACTATCGCCCGCTGGCTCTTCATCGCCCTCATTGCGCTGGTCATCTGGCGTCTGATCCCGCTCTCCACTGAGCAGGAGCTGGCGGCGGCCAACCGCGCCTGGCGGACAGGGCACTTTGATGAGGCGACCCGGATCTGGACGCCGCTGGCGGAGCAGGGCCAGCCACGGGCACAGGCGCTGATGGGTTGGAGCCATGAAGTGGGGCAGGGGAGCGAGCAGGATATGGATCGCGCCATCCGACTCTATCGTCAGGCTGCGCAGGCGGGGGACGCTCTCGGCCAGTATCGGCTGGGAGAGGTCTATCTGCGCGGGGCCGGGGTGAAGCGGGATCTGCACGAGGCGTTTCGCTGGATGGAGCTGGCAGCCAGGAACGGTGATGTGCCCGCCATGCTGAAGGTGGGCATCCTGCAACTGATGGGGGTCAACGGGCGGGTTGAACTGGCCGAGGCGAAGCAGTGGCTCTATCAGGCCTCGCAAAAGGGCAACAAGATGGCACTCCAGGTGTTGCAGGAGATGGCGCTGGCCGAGGAGGGGCGCAGCGCCTTCGATTTCAATGGCCACTCTTTTCTGAACGCCGGCTAGGGATCAACGGCTGGCGGTGACTTTGCCGGGCGTCACGTCCGTGACATAGAGGGTACTGCGCTCGGCACTGTGGACGATGCTGCATACCTCCCGCTTGCTGCCATCGCCCAGGATCACCAGCTCACCGATATGGACGGGACAGTGAGTCGTGAGAAGGTGATCCGGATGAACCAGCTTTTCTGCATGCTCCGGAAATGAAATGTCGTAGGTGTACATCATGCTCTCCTTGCTTTGGCTGACGCCTCAATCTGGTACAGGGTATGGCAGCAGAAGGGCGCCCTCGCAAGTAGGACAGGTTAACACCCGCGCTTAGACGGTATGCAAAATCGCCAAGACAGCGGCGCTGTTTCCCAAATCAACCATCAAGCCACAACTGCCCCAGCCCCAAGTGACCGTTACACTCGGGGCTTTCTGACAGGCAGACCAAGGGTATTCAGTTTGTTTATGGCACTGACATACGCCATGACTTCTCCCACTTGGCCATTGTAGTTACGCAGACTGATTCTCCCCGCCAGCAACTGCTTGAACCGATACATCGCCGTTTCCGCCAGCGAGCGACGGTGATACCCCGATATCTTCTTCCAGTGCGCCAGCCCTTCCTTGCGCATCACCAGCACAGCCTCATTTCTTGGATGTCCTTTTTCCCATAGCCCAGCGTTCTTGCGAGGCGGGATACAGGCTGTCGCCCCTTTGCGCGAGATTAGCTGATGGCTGGCTTTGCTGTCATAGGCGCCATCCGCATAAACACGTCCCAGCTTGCGCCGCAGTGGGTTGAGCAAGGTCGGCAACACCTCGGCATCATGGACATTTTCCAGCGAGACTTCCGCCGCCACGATATCGTGGGTCACCGGGTCTACCGCCAGATGCAACTTGCGCCACACTCGCCGCTTCTCGGCGCCGTGTTTTCTGACCTTCCACTCGCCTTCACCAAATACCTTCAGGCCCGTCGAATCGATAACCAAGTCAGTGATGCGCCCCTTAGAGGGCTGTCGATAAGCCACCGCCACCGTGCGTGCTCGCTTGCTGACACAGCTGTAATCGGGGGCACAAAGCGGTACGTTCATCAACTCGAACAGGGAGTCGAGTAGTCCCTGGGTGCCCGCAGAGTGAGGTTGAAAATCCCCTTGAGCATCAGGAAGGTGCAGATGGTCTGGTCAGTGTATAGTTGGCTGCGGCCCCGCCGCCCATGATGGCCGTGGTGAAAGCAGTTGTTCATGGCCTCGGCATCAACCCAGAAGGTGAGTGAACCACGGTTAATCAAAGATTTGTTGTATGTAGGCCAGTTGGTGATGGGGTGAAGCGACGTGCTCATGATGCAGACTTGAAGGAGATGGTGGTGATCAGATCACCAAGTCCTCAGTTAGTTCCATTCAAGCTGCATCGATTTGGGCAACAACGCCCAAGACAGCTTGTCTGGGTTGTCGCGTCTGATACAATCCCCCGCTGTACCTCTCAATGGATGGCCTTGCACACGCCATATGGTGTGCCACTGCCGTGTACCAACCGTATTGTGAACGGTGAAACTCGGGAGTGAACAGCTGGACATGAAAGGGTTTCTCCAACCTGCATGTGGCCTTTGGTAGGGGTCACCACTGTATAAGGAAACACCTAATGCCAATCATTACTCTGCCTGACGGCAGCCAACGTCAATTTGCCCACGCCGTTTCCGTCATGGATGTGGCCGCGGACATCGGTCCCGGTCTCGCCAAGGCGTGCATTGCCGGTCGGGTAAACGGTGAACTGGTGGATGCCTGCGAGCTGATCGAAGCCGATGCCTCCCTGGCCATCATCACCGCCAAAGACGAAGAAGGTCTGGACATTCTGCGCCACTCCTGTGCTCACCTGCTGGGTCATGCCATCAAGCAACTCTGGCCCCAGACCAAGATGGCCATCGGTCCCGTCATCGACAACGGTTTCTACTACGACATCGATCTCGACCGCACCCTGACCGACGAAGATCTGGCTGCCCTGGAAGAGCGCATGCTGGCGCTGGCCGCCAAGGATTACGACGTCATCAAGAAGAAGGTCTCCTGGCAGGAAGCGCGCGACGTGTTCGAAGCCCGTGGCGAGACCTACAAGGTCGAGATCCTGGATCAGAACATTGCCCGTGATGACCAGCCCGGTCTGTATCATCACGAAGAGTACATCGACATGTGTCGCGGCCCGCACGTGCCCAACATGCGTCATTGCCACCACTTCAAGTTGCAGAAGATGTCCGGCGCATACTGGCGCGGCGACTCCAACAACAAGATGCTGCAGCGCATCTACGGCACCGCCTGGGCCGACAAGAAGCAGCTCAAGGCCTATTTGCAGCGTCTGGAAGAGGCCGCCAAGCGCGACCACCGCAAGATCGGCAAGCAGCTCGACCTGTACCACATGCAGGAAGAAGCGCCGGGCATGGTGTTCTGGCACAACGATGGCTGGACCATTTTCCGCGAGCTGGAAACCTTCATCCGTGGCAAGCTCAAAGAGTACGACTATCAGGAAGTGAAAGGCCCCTTCATGATGGATCGCGTGCTGTGGGAGCGTTCAGGTCACTGGGAAAAATACGCCCAGGCCATGTTCACCACCCAGTCCGAAAACCGCGAGTACGCCATCAAGCCGATGAACTGCCCGGGTCACGTGCAGATTTTCAACCAGGGTCTGAAATCCTACCGCGATCTGCCGCTGCGCATGGCCGAGTTCGGCTCCTGCCACCGCAACGAGCCGTCAGGCTCCCTGCACGGCCTGATGCGGGTACGGGGTTTCACCCAGGATGACGCCCACATCTTCTGTACCGAAGAGCAGATCATGGAAGAGGTGTCTGCGTGCATCCGCATGGTCTATGACGTCTACGGCACCTTCGGTTTCGAAAACATCGTGGTGAAGCTCTCGACCCGTCCGGAGCAGCGTATCGGCTCTGATGAAGCCTGGGATCGTGCCGAGGCTGCGCTGGCCGAGGCGCTGGAACTCAACGGCCTGAAGTACGACCTGCAACCGGGCGAGGGGGCTTTCTACGGTCCCAAGATCGAGTTTACCCTGCACGATTGCCTTGATCGTGCCTGGCAGTGTGGTACCGTGCAGCTCGACTTTGCCCTGCCGGGCCGTCTTGGCGCCACCTATGTGGGCGAAGACAACGAGCGTCACATCCCCGTGATGATCCACCGCGCCATTCTGGGCTCGCTGGAGCGCTTCATCGGGATCCTGACGGAAGAGTACGCCGGTCTGTTCCCGACCTGGCTGGCTCCGACCCAGGCCGTGGTCATGAATATCACGGATAACCAGGCCGATTATGCGGTGAAAGTTGCCAAGGCATTGAATGATGCGGGCCTTCGCGCAAAAGCGGACTTGAGAAATGAGAAAATTGGCTTTAAAATCCGCGAGCATACTTTGAAACGGGTACCTTTCATGCTGGTCTGCGGCGACAAAGAAGTAGAAGCCGGCAAGATTGCAGTGCGTACTCGTAAAGGGGCTGACCTGGGCTCTTATCCTGTTGAAGAGCTGATTGCTCTGTTGACCCAGGAAGTTCAGACCCGCGGACAAAAGAAAGTGGAGGAATAAGCTATAAAAGGCGGAAAAAAACTGGGCAAGCAACCGCAAGCCCGCGCTCACCGGATCAATGAAGAGATCCGTCTGAAAGAAGTTCGTCTGACTGGTCTGGATGGTGAAGCCATTGGCATCACCTCCATTCAGGATGCGCTGAACTTGGCCCTTGAGGCAGGAGTGGATCTGGTCGAGATCAGTCCGAACGCTGAGCCGCCCGTTTGCCGGATCATGGATTACGGCAAATTCCTCTACGAAAAGAGCAAGACCACCAAAGAACAGAAGAAAAAGCAGAAAGTCGTCCAGGTTAAGGAAATCAAATTCCGTCCTGGCACCGACGAAGGCGACTATCAGGTAAAACTACGCAACCTGGTTCGCTTTCTGGAAGACGGGGACAAGGCAAAGGTCACCCTGCGCTTCCGTGGTCGTGAAATGGCCCACCAGGATCTTGGTATCAAGGTTCTCGAGCGCGTCAAGAACGATCTGGAAGAGCTGGCCGTAGTCGAATCGTTCCCGAAAGTCGAAGGCCGTCAAGCTGTGATGGTCCTCGCACCCAAGAAGAAATCTTAAGGCCCACAAGAAATTGACTCATGAGGCTGGCCCCATGAGTCGGTTCGCCTTGCGATTTTGTTGTCACTCACAATGCGGAGTATGAAATGCCGAAGATGAAAACCAACCGGGGCGCGGCAAAGCGCTTCAAGAAGACTGGCTCAGGTCGCTTCAAGTGCAAGCACAACCACCTGCGTCACATCCTGACCAAGAAGAGCAGCAAGCGTAAGCGTCAGCTGGGACCGAAGTTCTTTGTTTCCGCTGCCGACCACAAACGTGTTGTCGCTTGTCTGCCGTACGCATAAGGGGGGATGTGAAAAATGCCAAGAGTTAAACGTGGTGTGACCGCTCGCGCTCGTCACAAGAAAGTAATGAAAGCCGCCAAGGGTTACTACGGCGCCCGTTCCCGTGTCTACCGCGTAGCGGTACAGGCGGTAACCAAAGCTGGTCAGTATGCCTACCGTGACCGTCGCCAGAAGAAGCGTCAGTTCCGTCAACTGTGGATTGCGCGTATCAACGCTGCAGCCCGTCAGAACGGCCTGTCCTACAGCCGTCTGATCGACGGTCTGAAGAAGGCTTCCATCGAGATCGATCGCAAGATCCTGTCCGATATCGCCGTTCACGACAAGCTGGCTTTCACCGCCCTGGTTGAAAAAGCTAAAGCAGCTCTGGTCTAATCCAGCTCTGTTATAAAAATAAAGGAGGCTTAGGCCTCCTTTTTTGTTGCTCATTTTTGAGCGTTGGTAGGTAGCATGCCACGTTCATGAATGCTTTATCCTTCCATATGCCAACAAACTAGAGCAAACGATGCTTGTTTCAATCCTGTTGCACCTGGCTTGTGGCTTTCTCCATATAACAAAATGATTTGCAGGGAGAAAAGCCCGTCATAACTATGGTCAGCCAAGGGGCTTTTTTTGTATTATTCCCCTCTTGACCTTATTTAGCCTAAAGGCTCCTGTTCCGGGAGTGGTGACGAGGAAGACATGCAACAGCTTGAAGAAGTAGTAGGCCAGGCCAAGGCCGAAATTGAGGGCGTAAGCGACATCGCCGCCCTCGACGAAATCCGGGTCAAATATCTGGGTAAAAAGGGCTTTTTTACCGAGCAGATGAAGGGCCTGGGCGCCCTGTCCGCTGAAGAGCGTCCCGCCGCGGGCGCCGTGATCAACCAGGCCAAACAGCAGGTTCAGGATGCCCTGAACGCGCGTCGTGAAGCCCTCGAAGTCGCCGTGCTGAACCAGAAGCTGGCCGCCGAGACCATCGACGTTAGCCTGCCGGGCCGCCGCATCGAGAATGGCGGTCTGCACCCGGTGACCCGTACCATCGAGCGCATCGAGCGCCTGTTTGGCGATATGGGCTTCAAGGTTGCCCGTGGTCCCGAGATTGAAGATGGCTTCCACAACTTCGATGCGCTGAATATCCCGGCTCACCACCCGGCGCGTACCGATCACGACACCTTCTACTTCAATCCTGATCTGATGCTGCGTACCCACACTTCCGGTGTGCAGATCCGCACCATGGAACATCAGCAGCCGCCGATCCGCATCATCGCGCCGGGCCGCGTCTATCGTAACGACTACGACATGACCCACACCCCGATGTTCCACCAGGTCGAAGGCCTGCTGGTCGACGAGCATGCCAGCTTCACCGAGCTGAAAGGCATCCTGCACGACTTCCTGCGCAACTACTTCGAGGAAGACTTGACCATTCGCTTCCGTCCTTCCTATTTCCCGTTCACCGAGCCGAGCGCCGAAGTGGACGTGATGGGCAAGAACGGCAAGTGGCTGGAAGTGCTGGGCTGCGGCATGGTGCACCCGAACGTGCTGCGTTCGGTCGGCATCGATCCGGAAAAATACTCCGGCTTTGCCTTCGGCATGGGCGTTGAGCGCCTGACCATGCTGCGTTACGGGGTCAACGACCTGCGTGCCTTCTTCGAAAACGACCTGCGCTTCCTCAAGCAGTTCAAGTAAGGGCGAGAGAACATGAAATTCAGTAAATCCTGGGTGATGGAGTGGGTCCGCACCGAGTTGAGTGACAATGCACTGGCCGAGCAGATCACCATGGCCGGTCTGGAAGTGGACGCCGTGGAAGCGGTGGCCGGCCAGTTCAACAATGTGGTCGTGGGTGAAGTGGTCGAGTGCGCCCAGCACCCGGACGCGGACAAGCTGCGGGTGACCAAGGTCAATGTGGGCGAGGCTGAGCTGCTGGACATCGTCTGCGGTGCGCCGAACTGCCGCGCCGGCCTCAAAGTGTGCGTGGCCAAGGTCGGGGCGACCCTGCCGGGTGATTTCACCATCAAGAAAGCCAAGCTGCGCGGCCAGCCGTCCCACGGCATGCTCTGCTCCTTCAGCGAGCTGGGCATCGACGTCGAAGCCGATGGCATCATCGAGCTGCCGCTGGATGCCCCCATCGGGACCGATATCCGTGAATACCTCGCGCTCAACGACGTCAGCATCGATGTGGATCTGACCCCGAACCGTGCCGATTGCCTCGGCATCGCGGGTCTGGCCCGTGAAATCGGCGTGCTCAACAGCGTGGACGTGGTCGAGCCGACCTGGGCGCCGGCTGCTGCCACCTGTGATGCCACCTTCCCGATCCGGGTTGAAGCGCCGGCGGATTGCCCCCGTTATCTCGGTCGTGTCATCAAGGGGCTGAACCTGCACGCCCAGAGCCCGCTCTGGATGCAGGAGAAGCTGCGCCGTGGCGGCATCCGCTCCATCGACGCCATCGTCGACATCACCAACTACCTGCTGCTGGAATACGGCCAGCCGATGCACGCCTTCGACCTGGCGACGCTTGAAGGGGAACTGGTGGTGCGCCGCGCCCGTGCCGACGAGCCCATGACTCTGCTCGATGGCAACGAGGTGAAGCTCAAAGAGACCACGCTCGTGATTGCCGACGCCAAAGGCCCTGCCTGCATGGCCGGCATCTTCGGCGGCGATCGCACCGGTGTCTCCGAGACCACCACCGACATCCTGCTGGAGTGCGCCTTCTTCGCGCCGCTCTCCATCACCGGCCGTGCCCGTGCCTACGGTCTGCATACCGATTCTTCCCACCGCTTCGAGCGCGGGGTGGATCCCGAGCTGCAGGCCAAGGTGATGGATCGTGCCACCCGTCTGCTGCTGGACATCTGCGGTGGTGAAGCGGGTCCGGTCATCGAAGTCAAATCCGATACCCATCTGCCCAAGGCTGCCCCCATCAAGCTGCGTCGCACCAAGCTCGACAAGGTGATCGGCATCAGCGTGGCGGATGCGCAGGTGGTCGAAATTCTGACTCGTCTGGGCATGCAGGTAACCGTGGATACTGACGGCTGGACCGCGCTGGCTCCCTCCTGGCGTTTCGACATTGCCATCGAGGAAGACCTCATCGAGGAAGTTGCCCGCATCTACGGCTACAACAACATCCCGAACCTCAAACCCGCCGCCTCCCTCGCGATGGTGGAGCAGGCTGAAGGGCAGGTGACCCTGAAGCGGGTGCGCGACCTGCTGGTTGACCGCGGTTTCCAGGAAGCGATCACCTACAGCTTTGTCGATCCCAAGGCTCAGCAGACCCTGTTCCCGCAGAGCGATGCCATCGTGTTGCCGAACCCGATCTCCGTCGAGATGTCCGCCATGCGCGTCTCTCTGTTCCCGGGTCTGGTGCAGGCGGTGGTCTACAACCAGAACCGTCAGCAGCCGCGCGTGCGCCTGTTCGAGCAGGGCCTGCGTTTCATCAAGGACGAGAATGCCGAGAACGGCATCCGTCAGGAGCCTATGCTGGCCGGCATCATCACCGGTAACCAGGGGGACGAGCACTGGGATGTCAAGGCCCGTCCCGTCGACTTCTTCGATCTGAAGGGTGACCTGGAAGCGGTGCTGGATCTGACTGCAGAAGGGGCTACCTTCACCTTCGAGCGCACCGAGCACAGTGCCCTGCATCCGGGCCAGAGCGCAGCCATTCTGCGCAATGGCGTCGTGATCGGCCACATCGGCGTGATCCATCCGAGCCTCGAGAAGAAGCTGGGGCTCAAGAGCCGCGCTGTCATGTTCGAGCTGGAGCTGGACAAACTGACGCCGGCCAAGGTGCCGGTTGCTGCCGAAGTATCCAAGTTCCCGGCCAACCGTCGCGACATCGCCGTGGTGGTTGACAGACAGATCCTGGCAGGCGACGTTCTGGCAGTAATTAAAAAAGTTGGCGGAAATCAGTTAGTTGGAATAAACTTGTTCGACGTATACCAGGGCGCTGGTATGGCAGAGGACAAGAAGAGCCTGGCCATCAGCCTGGTGTTGCAAGACACCCAGCGCACCCTGGAGGAGAAAGAGATCGCCGAGACCGTGGACAATGTCGTGCGGGCCCTCGGTGAAGAGTTGAATGCATCCTTGAGGGATTGATCTATGGCGCTTACCAAAGCCGACATTGCAGAGCACCTGTTCACCCAGCTCGGGATGAGCAAGCGTGAAGCCAAAGATATGGTGGAAGCCTTCTTTGAGGAGATCAGACAGGCGCTCGAGCGTGGCGAACAGGTCAAGATTTCCGGCTTCGGTAACTTCGATCTTCGCGAGAAGAACCAGCGTCCCGGACGCAACCCCAAGACGGGGGAGGATATTCCCATCAGCGCCCGTCGTGTGGTGACCTTCCGGCCCGGCCAGAAGCTCAAGGCCAGGGTAGAAAATGTTGAACCCAACGAGTGACAAAAAGCCAGGCAATCGCCTGGCTTTTCCGTTCCGATGATAAAAATCCTTCTGTTGTCCGGCGCGCTGCTGGCCTTGCCACTGCGTGCCGCCATACTCCCGCTGTCACCGGATGCCCAGGCTTATGCCGATTCGCTCACCGGACTGACCTTCTGTTACCCGGCCCTGCAACGTCCTCCCTATCTGGAGGCGGAGGGGGGCCTGCTTATCGATCGCATGACGCGGCTGGCAGAGCTGTTGCCGGTACCGGTGCATGTCGAGAAGCGGCCGAGCTGGGCAGCCGTGACGCAGGATCTGCTGCACGGGCGCTGCGATCTCATTCCTCACGTCGGGCCTGCCCGGTCGAACTCGAGCGATACCGTCTTGAGCCGGGCCATGATGGAAGCGGAGTCCGCCATCCTCTATCGGGGTGAGCTCGATCAGGCGCAGTTTCTGGTGTCACCCATCTGGCAGGCCCAGGAGACCCTGAAGCGTCTCTATCCTGGTTCATCCCAGCAACTGCTGACCGATGCCGAGAACTGGTATGGTGCCCTGGTGGCCGGCAAGGGCAGCGCCTATCTCGGTGATTATCTGCAACTGCGCTACCTGATGCGGGAATTCCCGGATGAAGGGCTGCGCCTTCGTCGTCTTCGCAGCGACGATCTGGTCATCAGCTACCGGCTGATGATGCGCAACCAGCCCGAGTTGCTCGAGCTGGTGGATACGGCCATCCGCTATTTGCCGCCGGGCAGTCTCTACCGGGATCTGGGCAAGTATCTGCCTCAGGGTGAGCAGGATGTGAATCCCCTGCATTTTACCGACAAGGAGCAGGCCTGGCTGGTCGGCAAGGCCCACACCATCAAGATGGTGGCGGATCCCGGCTTCATGCCGTACAGCGGCGTCAACCGGCAGGGAGCGCTCATTGGCTGGAGTGCGGATGTCTTGCGGGAAGTGAGTCGGCAGACGGGGCTGCGCTTCGAGCTGGTGCCCGCCGCCAGCCGGGAGGAGGCGTTGGCATTGCTGCGCAGTGGCGATGCCGTCATGATGGTCGGACTGATGGAGTCCGCCGCCCTGAACAAGGAGTTCGACTTCACCAGGATGGTGGCGACCAGCCGCTATGCCCTGGTCAGTCGCAGCAAGAGGGGGCCAGTCTCCCTCGCGGACGTGAGTGGCAAGGTGGTGGTCCCGAGAATGCTCTATGATCCCGGCCTGCTTGCCCGGTTCGGCCAGCATGAGTGGGAGGTCACCGACAACCTGCTGCAGGGATTGGCGGCGGTGCGGCATGGGGATGCCCAGGCCATGCTGGCGGAGTTGTACCAGCTCCAATATCCCATTCGAAACAACCAGTTGAGCGAGCTGACCATCACCGAATTGCCGGAGCGTTTCGGCCTCGGCTTTGCCATCCGGCCGGAACAGACCAGCCTGGCAGGGGTGCTGGATCAGAGCCTGATGACCCTCAATGATCGGCAGGTGGACGAGCTGGTGCAACGCTGGCGCCACCTGGTGGTCAACCAGCAGGAGGGGGTCAGCTACGGTTTCTGGCTTGGCTCCGTGTTGCTGGCACTGCTGATCAGCATGGCGGTGATCTGGTCAGTCTGGCGATCCCGCCAGCAACTGGCCCAGGAGGCCCGCGAGCGTCACAAGGTAGAGCAGGCGCTGGCGCTGGAAAGCAAGTTCAGGGAGTCTCTCTTCCAGGCGCTCCCCGTTCCCGTGTTCTTGCGCAATGACAAGGGGGAGGTGATCAAGCGCAACAAGCGGGCCAAGCGCATGGAGGCGCGCTACGCCGCCGATCTGGTGCTGCCCGCGCCTCAGTTGCAGGGCGCCGAAGGGGAGCTGGCGCTGCACGAGCAGGTCTACTCCTATGCCCAGATCCCCTTGCGACTGGGGCCCCAGGCACCGGCAGGGGATCTTATCGCCCTCTCCGACATCAGCGCTCTGCGCGAGCGTACCCGCCTGCTGCGTCAGGCGGAGCGGCGCCTGCGCGCCCTCACCAATACGGTGCCCGGTGTGGTGCTGCAATTCACCCTGCTGGGGGGAGCCATCACCCGGGTGGAGTTTGTGAGCCGGGGCAGTCACGAGCTGCTGGGGCTGGCGAGCCAGCAGATCCGGGTCAATCCCAACGAGACCCTGACCCGCATCTCCCATCAGGACAGGCGCGAGATGCGAGCCCCCATGCTGGCCATGCTGCAAGCCGGACGACCTTTCTCCCATCTGCTGCGCTATCAGCACCCCGCCAAGGGAACCCGCTGGCTGCAATTTTCCGGCAGGGGGCGCCGTCAGGGAGAGGGGTGGCGGATCTACGGGGTGGTGCAGGATGTGACGGCCAGGGTGGAGCAGGAGCACTCCCTGCAACTTTCCCACGAGCAGGCCCAGCAGGCCGTGCTTGCCAAGGGGCGCTTCCTGGCCGCCGTGAGCCACGAGATCCGCACCCCCATGAACGCCATGCTCGGCCTGCTGGAGTGGCTCGAGCAGACCGAGCTCAATGCAGAGCAGGCCTCGGTTCTGGCCCATGTGAGACAGGCGGGCAATGAACTGCTCGGATTGCTCAACGACGTACTCGACTTCAGCCGCAACGAGACGCGCCAGTTGCGCCTCTCCGTGCAGCCCACGGATCTGGTGGAGCTGTGCGAGCATGTGGCGGCGGTGCACTGGTCCAAGGCGCGATCCCGCCATCTGCAGCTGCGCTTGGCGCTCGACCCGGCGCTGCCCGCCTTGATGGAACTCGATCCCCACCGGGTGCAACAGGTGCTGCACAACCTGCTCTCCAACGCCATCAAGTTCAGCGAGCGGGGAGAGGTGGTACTCTGGGCCCGGCGGCAAGGGGAGTGGATTTTGTGCGGGGTGGATGACGAGGGGCCCGGGATCAGTGCCGAGCTGTTGCCCCGGTTGTTCCAGCCCTTCGAACAAGGGGAGGAGCCTGGCCAGCCCAGAGCCCAGGGGACCGGGCTTGGGCTGGCCATCTGCCGCCAGCTGATGGAACAGATAGGGGGCGAGATCCGGGTCGAACCTCTGGCTCGCGGGGGCAGCCGTTTCCTCTGTTCCTTGCCCCTAAGACATGCGCAGGAGAAGGCGCTCTGGCAACCGCGCGTCAAGACGGTCTCCCTGCAACTGTTGCCCGGGGAACTTGAATATATGCGGGCCTGGCTCGCAGCGTTTGGCGTGGCCGAGGATCCGGCGGCACCTTGCCTTGGGGCCATGCAGGACGATGGGGGCTTGCGCGCCTGGTACTGGCAGGGGGAACCCTGGATCCCGGGCTCCGTGGTCAGCCTGCTGCAGCCCAGACTCGTCCGTGGCGCCGAGGAGATCACGGACCTGCCGGGGGCAGGCAGGCGGGTGCTGCTGGTGGAAGATCACGAGGTGAACAGAATGCTGATCAGCATGCAGCTGGGTCAGCTGGGGGCCCGGGTATTGAGCGCGGCCAATGGCCGTCTGGCACTGGAGATCCTGCAATCGGAGTCGGTGGATCTGGTGCTGACGGATCTGCAGATGCCGGTGATGGACGGCGCCGAGCTCTGCAGGCAATTGCACGCCGATGAACGCTGGCAGCATCTACCCGTCTACGTGATCACCGCGGATCTCAGCGAGCAGGCGGCGCAGCGACTGGCGGAATGCGGCTGTCAGGGCCATCTGGACAAACCCGTTTTGCTCAGGGATCTGGCCGTATTGCTTCGTACCGTCTTTGGCCCCCATGACGGGGGGAAGGCACCGCAGCCAACGGCAGCCCTTTCCCTGCCCGTGTCCCTCAGCCCGGCCCTCGTAGACATCTATCTGGCATCGGTTCACCATGATCTGGCCGACATTGAGCGGTGTGTCACACAAGGGGACGAGAAGGCCCTCAATACGGCTTTACACAAGATAAAGGGGGCCGCCAAAATGGTGGGGGCTACCCCCCTGGTAGAGGTGATCGACCGTTGGCAGGAGGCCCCCGGACATCCCCTTGCAGCCGCCTTGAGGCAGTGCGTGGAAGAGGTCTGCCGACAACTGGGCGAGAGAGCATGACATGATCATCACAGATGAAGAGTTGATGGCCTTGCTGGAGTCTGATGACAGCCAGGAGCCAACGTTTTACCCGGTCAGCGTCTATGCCCTGGACGCCGTCTCCCATCTGGCGGTCAAGGGAGCGGGCCTGCCGGCCTATGCCAATCTGCACCGCACCCGACCCGATGCCGGCTGGCAATGGGAAGGACTGTTTGCCGCCGGGGCCATCGCCCTGTTTGATCCTGCCTCTCATCAGGGGGCCGACTATCTGCCTCATCTGTTGGCTCCCGGGGCAGGGATCTATCGCCTCAGCGATCCCTGGCTCGAGGGGTTGCAGGCACGGGAGCAGGGGTGGCGTGCCTGGCTCGCCCAGTGCCAGATCCTGCTGCTCGAAGATCACCCCTTCCAGGGAGCCTGCATTCAGCAGGAGATCCAGGGACTGGGGTTGCCCTGCCACTGGGTTCAGGATGGCGAAGGGTGCCTCAAGGCGCTGGAAGAGGGGGGCGTGAGATTGCTTATCTGTGATCTCAGCCTAGCGGAGCAGGATGCCATCAGCCTGCTGATGAGCCATCCCCAGTATCACCACAGCGGTCTGCCCATCATCCTGCTCTCCGCTCATGATCAGACCCTGATAGACGGCGCCCGGCGTCTCCTGCACGATGCGGGTTTCAACGTGCTGGCCGCCCTGGCCAAGCCGCTGCAAAGCGACGATCTGCTGCGTCTGCTCAAGATGCTCTATCTTGGCCCCCAGCGTCAGCGCAGGCTGGGCGGGCTCAAGCGCACCGTGCGTAGCTGGCAGGGAGAGGCGAGAGGACAGCTTGGGCTGCTGGCAGATGCGGCTTCCTGCACGCTGCCGATCTGGCTGAGCCTGAGCGGTCTTTCCCCTCACTGGGAGCCGCTCAAGCTCTGGCTCGAGCAGCATGGACGAGAAGCAAGCGAACTCACCCTGGTCATCCACCGACGGGATCACCTGCTGAGCCAGGCGGACCGTTTCGCCCTGGTGCTGCAGGCGAGCCTCGCGGGGGCCAGACTCGCGCTGCTGCTCGATCATGCCCAGCACCTGCCGTTTGATCTCATCGAGCGTCTGCCGTTGCAATCCTTGCTGCTCGGGCAACACCTGCTGCCCGAACTGGAGGCGATGGCTGCCGACTCCTTGCTGGCCCGCTTCATCCAGCGCTCCCGGGAGCTTGGCATCGCGCTCTACCTCGACGACCCCTTCAACCTGCAGGATGCCGCCCAGTGGCAGGATCGCGGCGTGGCAGGGCGCTGGTAAATGGCTCGCTATCTTTGCTGGCCGCTCGATGAGCCGCGCTTGTGGCAGGGAATGTCGGGTTGGACGGCTCCCGCCTCACGGGCCGCCTTGCCGATGACGATGGTGGTGGGGGGGCTGACTTGCCGCTTGCAGGAGCTGGCGGGCTGCGACCCGAAGCGAATAAGCGCGGCCTATGACGCCCTGAGCGAGCAGAGCGTCTATTTGCGCTTCATGCGGGCCAAGCAGCCTGCGACGGCCGAGCAGCTCGCCTTCTTTCTCGACTACCCCAGAGAACCCCAGATAGGATTGCTGCTGACCGACGAGCAGGGGACGCCGCTTGCCATGGCCCAGTCCGTTCGCCGGCGCCTGCACCCGGACAGGGCCGAGTTCTCCTGCATCGTCGCGGATCATTTTCAGCATCGCGGCGCCGGGCGTCGCATCCTGCTGGCGCTTGCGCGGCTGGCATACGGGGAGGGGATCCGGGAGTGGACGGCGGAAGTGCTCGGCCAGAATCGCCCCATGCTGGCTCTGCTCAAGGGGCTCGGGTTGCCGCTTACCCTGGTGACAGGACGGGAGATGGTCTTTGCCAGGCTGGATCTCGCGCCCATGGCGAGCTTTGTGCTCCCATCGGCCTAAGACCAAGGGCGAATGGGCCGCCTCTTGCTCCTGTGCTAAGGTCAGCCTGTTACCCGTTGGAGGAGAACAACCATGGTGCAGTCAGCCAAACATATCGTGATCCTCACCGGTGCCGGCATCTCGGCCGAATCCGGTATCAAGACCTTCCGGGCCTGTGATGGCCTGTGGGAAGAGCACAGGGTGGAGGACGTGGCCACCCCTGAAGGCTATGCGCGGGATCCCGAACTGGTACAACGTTTCTACAATGCACGGCGCCATCAGTTGCAGCGCGCCGAGATCCACCCCAATCCGGCCCACTATGCATTGGCCCGTCTGGAGCGCCTGCTGCCGGGGCGCGTCACCTTGGTCACCCAGAACATCGACAACCTGCACGAGAGTGCCGGCAGCAAGAACCTCATCCACATGCACGGCGAGTTGCTCAAGGCCCGCTGCCCGGGCTCGGGTCAGGTGATCGAGTGGCGCGGGGATCTCCATCAGGAAGAGCTGTGTTCCTGCTGCCAGTTTCCCCACCCGCTGCGCCCCCATGTGGTCTGGTTCGGGGAGATGCCCCTCGGACTTGACCGCATCTACTCGGCCCTGGCTCAGTGCGATCTCTTCATCTCCATCGGGACCTCCGGGGCGGTCTACCCTGCCGCCGGATTCGTCCATGAGGCCGGCCTGAACGGTGCCCATACGGTGGAGCTCAATCTGGAGCCGAGCGAAGTGGGCAGCCAGTTTGATGAAAAACGTTATGGTCCGGCTTCCTTGCTGGTGCCCGCTTTTGTGGATGAACTCCTGCAAAGTTGCGGAGTGCATCAGCCTCTCTCCGTCGAGGGCCATAACTGGATGGAGATGCGGGGCCCCTAATTATTGATTTTTCACACAGTTGCATTGACCCACTGAAATCGCCACACTGGCTCCTAACTTCAAGATGCAGTTGGCACAACATGTCATGAACTTTCCAACGCGCGGGATGGCCTCGCTCCTGCTGGTGCTTTTCTCGTTCGGTACCCAGGCTTCCTCCTCTTCGCTATTGCAACTGATCCTGCCGGACAAGCGGGAAATCACCCTGGATGAGGCGGCGTTGGCAGCCTTGCCACAAGTGGAGTTCGAGACGGCGACGCCCTGGACCCTCGGCACTCACCGCTATCGTGGACCGACCCTGAAGAGCGTGCTGGCGGCGCAGCAGGTGGATAGTGCCAGCGCCATCGATGTCGCCGCACTCAATGGCTACCAGCAGCGGGTCGATCTCTCCCTGTTTGCCAAGGTGCCGCTGACCCTGGTGCGTTACCAGGATGACAAACCGCTCACCCGTCGCAATAAAGGGCCGCTCTGGCTGCTGGTCCCCCTCTCGGCCCATCCCGACATGGATGTGTCCGCCATCCACAACAACATGGTCTGGCAGGTGATCCGCATCGAGGTTGTCCCGTGACGCGACGACAGCGAGATAACCTGCTGCTTGCAGCCATTTCCCTGCTGTTTCTCTTCTCGTCCCTCTGGGGGCTGCTGCTGCAGAGTCGGCACGAGCAGCTCGTTGACATGTTCTACCGCAACACCCACTGGAACATCAGCCAGGTAATGCAGGAGTCCCAGCGATTTCTCTATGATGTGCGCCTCTACCGTGCCGGGGCGCTCGACATGGCGGCCCTGAGCCTGGATTACGACCTGCTGTGGAACCGGCTGGATGTGTTCCTGATCAGTACCGAGACCGCCGATGCGCGGGCGAGGCATGGGTTGGGGGAGGTGCTTGAACGGCTCTTTGACGAACTCAAGGGGCTGGATCCCCAGATGCAGTCCGGGGAGCTGAAGAGGGGTAAGCCCTCGATCTTGCCCTCGTCCGGCTGACCGGCTTGACCCATCAGGTGGAGCAGATTGGGGATCAGATCCTCTCCGGCCAGGAGCGGGAAGCCTCCCTCAACCAGTTGCGCCAGAGCCTGTTCTGGATCCAGATCTGGCAGTTGATCCTGCTGGTGATGGGCTGTGTGCTGGTCTTTGCCCTCATTCGAACCAATCTGCAGAATCGTCGCCTCTCCCTGCTCGATCCCATGACCCGGCTTGGCAACCGTCGGGCCTTGCAGGGGCAGCTCAGGCAATCCCTGCTGCAAGTTCGGGTCCAGGCGCTGGCGGTGCTGGATCTGAAGCGGTTCAAGCAGGTCAATGATCTGCTCGGATACCAGGTTGGTGATCGTCTGTTGCAGGCGGTCGCGGCCCGGTTGCGCCAGGCATGCCCCGGCCGTGCGTACCGGTTGGGGGGGATGAGTTCGCCGTGGTGCTGGACGACGAAGAGGGAGATCTCGATGCCCGCATGGCGGCTATGGTGAGCCTGTTGCAGTTTGAGTTCGTGACCCGGGAAAGCAGCTTTGATCTGGCGTGTCGCTTCGGAGTGGCCAGGCGCGAGGGTGGCGAGGATGCCGATGAGCTATTGGAGCAGGCCATATTGGCATTGAACGAGGCCAAGCGTGAGGGGACCATCCTGGTGTGGTATCAAAGTGCGATGAAGGCTGACCTCCACATGGCCCAGCGGCAGCTGCACCAACTGCGGGAATGGCTGGCGGGGGCCGCCCCTTCCCCCCTGGAGACCCTCTGCGAGGCGATGAGAGACGAGCAGGGCGTGCCGGTGACGGCGGTCAGCCTGCGCTGGCAGGTGAGTCAGCAGCCCTGTGACGTGGGCTGGATGCAAGAGCGTGGTGTCCTTGGGCCCGTGATGGCACGATGGCTGACAGAAGAGCCATGCAGTGGCACCTTGCTGGTAAGGCTTCATCAGCCTGCCCAGCTGGCCCCTCTGCTGGCGAGCCTGCCCCCCTTGCCACAGGGGGGCTGATCCTGGCATTGCCTGTGCTGATACCGGATGCCACCCTGCTTGAGAAGATGCGCGAGTGTGGCTGCATGCTGGCGCTGAGCGAGCTTGGCAGCAGCGCCCCCGAACTGCTGCAAGCGGGGAGCCCGCAGAATTCGGAAAAAATCGTACGCTAAGGTTTTCCGGGCATCCGTAAGGGCCGAAACTTCCCGTCTT
>NZ_JAPCIQ010000076.1:0-20019 GCF_027707405.1 Aeromonas sp. QDB68
GCGCCATCGACGTGGAAGCTGGTAATATCGAGGTGCACTGCGGTGCTTTTGAGCCCCAGCCGCTCGACAACTTGCGCCGCCATCACCTGATACAAGGCGCTGACATCGGCCTCAAAGAGGGCATCGAGACAGCGACCGAGCACATCATCATTGAGGTCATCAGCACAGATCCCGGGGCCAATCAGGCGCTCAACCGGCTTGTTAGCGAAGAATTGCGGGAACATGTGCAGGGTGCTGCTGTGAAAGCCGAGGCCGTTCACTATCATGGCGACCAAGGCTTCACCATGTGAGACCTTGAAAGGCGGGGTTTTGGGGAGCAAGGCATCGATCATGCGGGCAATGCCCAGTTCCTGGCAGAGTGCGGCGACCAAACCAAGGTGATCGAGGTTACGGATCGAGATAGCGGGTGCGGCCATGATGATCTACCTGCAAAAGAGAGTAATAGATCAGAACGGCCGATCGCCGTCAAGCACTGAAAATAGCAAAATCAGGTGCGGAATGACGGGTCCTGCCCCTCTCACCCGTTGCATTCACTGTCGAGGACGTCATGGGTCACAAGACGCTGTGTGAGTGGCGCCGTCACGAGATCCCCGCCGATCTCAAGACGCTGCGCAAGATTGTGCGCAAACCCAAATTCGTGTGTGGCAAGTGTGCCCGCAGCGCCAATGACAAGGATTACCTGTGCCAGCCGCTGCGGCTGAAGCATAAAGAAGGGTAGCTCCCTCTTCTCACGAAGAGGTTCACGCAAGATTTCAGAAGAGAGAGGAAGGCTGATTTATTGATCAGTCCAGCCATGGCGACCCTGTTCAAACAGGCGACGGGCCTGCACGTCGTTGGGACAGACGCCGCGATACTCCTCTCCCGACCGTCCTGCCAGATAGAGATGCTCGGGTCGGCAATACCAGGCCAGCCCCTTCTGGCGACCCAGCTCCCAAAGGGCAACGTCCACTTTTTCCCCGCACTGGGTCTGGTGAAATGCCACCCGATCGCCAGCAAAACCGAGCTTGCCGTCCGCCTCTCCCACGTCGCTCCACACCTTCTCGCAAGGGTCGTCGGAGTTGGAAACACAGCCCCCGAGCAGGGCGGCACAAAACATGATGACGAGTGAGCGCATATTCATCCTTGGCGTCGTTGGAATCGTTGTTGAGCCGCTGCCTGCCTCGTACAGCGTCATTTGAGCAGTTCATTCTAACCAGCCCGCCCCGTTCTCACCAAGGGCTGCCCCCTTCGCCACACAAAAAATCGGGCGGGCACCAGGCCCGCCCTCAGGCGTTACAGGGAGTCACTGATCGTCGAGAGGGTCATAGTCCTGCCAGCTCTCGTCATCCAGCTCCTCCAG
Source organism: Aeromonas sp. QDB68 (assembly GCF_027707405.1). NCBI lineage: Bacteria > Pseudomonadati > Pseudomonadota > Gammaproteobacteria > Aeromonadales > Aeromonadaceae > Aeromonas > Aeromonas sp. QDB68. Next base: position 1,340 of record NZ_JAPCIQ010000076.1, read on the forward strand.
CTCGTCTTCCCAGGATTCCGGCTCCCAGTCATCATCGAGATCGAAATCAGGCGTCTGCGTACCCATGCTCATTCTCCTTGGATAGTGCACCGGCCTACAAAGTCTATCCAGAATAATGGGGCTCGCAACTGGCTCCATTTAAAGCCCCCCCCCCCAGCGTGCGCCCCGCAATTTTCACCTGCGTGATGGCCTCGCAGCATCCACCACCTGCTCCAGTCCGATCTCAGTCACCGCCTGGGCTGGCGGGCAAATCCCGCGCCAGTCGCCGCTACGCCAGTTGACGACGCGCCAGCGGGCACATCACCGAATGCACCCTGCAGTCGCACGTTGCGCAGGATGAAAGGCATTACACTGGTGGGCAGATCGAAGCAGCCCGCTAGACCGCAGACCGCAGACCGCAGACCGCAGACCGCCATAGTTCATCTGGGCCAGCAGCTTGGCCAGCTCCAGCAATTCGCTGCGCGGCACTATGTGACTCGCTCCCAAGGCGGTCAGTATGGCCCCCCTGCTCTTTGTGGCGACCGGTCAGGGCAGCCACCTAATAACCAAGGGCCGCCAGCAGGGACACGCCTGTGAGACCAGCGGTGCCGTTGCACATGGCCTGGTGTTGATCCAGCCCGGCGGGCAAGGGCAACAGCCAGTCAGCCTTGAACATGTGTGCCTCTCTATGGGTGAAGGGGTAACATTCACTCGATCTCATCATCGGCGATCACGCCCGCGACTCTGGCATTAAGCTGCCAGCGCAGCAATGCCGGATAAGCCTGCATCCGCTGCCGCTGCACCTCATCGATCGGCTGTGCAGCCTCACCCAGATACCAATCCTCTCCCGAGACCCAGGGATACCTGACGGGATTGCCGGTCAGGGGGTAGGCACCATTAGCATCAATCCAGACCGTCTCGTTATAGCCAAACGCCCGTGCCGGATCGTCCTGTGGCGCCAACAAATTGCGCCCACCGAGCGCCTGATAAGGCATATCTGAGAGGCTGAAGGCATAGAGCGTCGGGAAGATATCTTTATGGGAGCCGGGGCGCGTCGCCTCAAAGCGCCACGGTATCCGCTTGAGGATCGCCTTGGGAACATAGAGATAGAAAGGCACCGCCCGATCGAGCATCTGCTCGGCGGGGTAATAAGCCTTGACCCTGCGCATCTGGTGATCGCCGCTGGCGGCGATCAGGGTATGGGTACCGAGTGGCGAGCCCTTGATATCGGCCACGAAACGCCCGAAGGCATCCGCTGCATATTGGTAGGTGCGTAGAATATTGAGCTGATCGATCTGCCCCTCTTCGGCGTGACGCCGCACTCCGTCGGTCACGGCAACCGGCCGTGGCACATAATGGGACGGCACCACATAGGGAGGATGGTTCGTCACGGTCAGGATGCTGATAAAGAGCGGCTGTTTGGCCTCTTTGAGCAGTTGCTCAGCTAACCGGTAGGCATATTCATCGGGTAAGCCCCAATCCGTCATTTCCTTGGCCGACTCGGGATACATCTCCAACAAGGCATTCTGGTCATATAACGCATCAACCCCCTGCACTGGTAAATAATTGACCAGATTGCGCCACATCATATTGCCTGGCGAAATGAAGACAACCCGATAACCCGCCTGCTTATAAATGGAGAATGGCGTACCCGTCAGCACCTTGGATTGTGCTGAAGAGTGGCTTAGATTCTCCATTGGGCTGTGGAAAAACAGCGCAGCCAGAGAAGGGGCCGTGCCATTACCCTCCGACACGAAACGTTTGAAGATGAAATCCTGATTGAACGGCTCCCGCAGACTCCCTAGCAGATCGTTTTTACCCGGTTCATCCAGCGCCAGCATGTTACTGCCAAAACTTTCCATCAGGTTCATCACCACATGGGGCTTATTGTCGGCCAGCCAGGTATTAATCGATGTTCGCCCAATCAGTGAATCAAGCCCCGTGACACCGAGCAGCTTTACTTTCTCTGCGGCATCGACCCTCTCAAAACGAATATCCGCCAGGTGATCTTTGATGGCCCAGTCGATCGCCATCAGGCCGTTGGGGGTCAATTTATTGAGCACCGTCAGATCGGAAATTTGCGCATTGCCGCGACGCAGGGGAAAGGTCCCCACGCTGCCGCGCGCGGCAATGGCGACCAACACGACAGAGAGAACCAATACCCCCCAGAACAGCGCGCTCGACCAAGGCCGCAACGACATCGAGCGGATACGATAACTGAACCAAACAGGAGGGAACGCCAACAGGATAGCGGCGATAACCCCTTTCATAACCGGATAGTCCTGCCACAAATTAGCCAACACCGCACGGGTATCATCGTTAACCAGCCCGAAGGCAAATACATCGATATGATTGTGATAGGTCTGGTAATAGAAATAATTGCCGATGGCGGCACTAGCCATGATAAACGCCGTTATCCCCCCCCATACTGGCAAACTACGCCACAAATACCCCCAGCCCTTGCTCCAACTGGCAAGTCCCAGCCCCAACACTAGGAAGGGCGCAACCGCCATCCCCGCAACACGTAGGTCATAGCGCACACCGATATGCCACATACGCAAAATATCTGCCTGTTTAGCAACCAATTGAATTGGCTCAACGAACACACAGATCATAACCAAACGAGCCCCACACAAAATAGCAACTAACCAAAATAGCTGGCAAAATGTGATTCGAAGCAATAATCTGATCCTAGTTTGATACATTTTTATCCAGAGTGAATGTGAGTGTTTTGTTATGAACCAAAAATACTTTTTATCTATTAAATGAATACCCAACGACCCAAGTGATGGTTTTTACGCAATTCGTTTTATCGTCAGGGTCGACCTCAAACTGTCTCATTGTTGCGGCAAATGATTTCAGGTTAAAAATGCGCTAAAAATCACAAAATCACAAAAAATGTTAGCGGTAATAATATTAAAATTTGCTGAAAGGTTGAATTTTTGTATTTTTTGAGCTGACACATTATGATTCCAACTCCGAGGTTGTTAGTACATTTAACTGTATGATCGCTTTATTTCTTTGACGAGAAGATACGCACTCCAAACCAACAATTGGCCGCACCATGGGCTCTACATTTACTAAAGGAATTCAATATTTATTAATTCCCCATGGGGTATAATACTCCCCAGACTTAACTACCGAGGCATATATATCATCATTCACACGATCCCTAGGAAGCTGCTTATGATAAATATGAAGTTGATTAGCCAAATAAAAAATGTTTTTGCATCTAAATTTTGCCAATTTTAATCTAAACTCTATATCAGTATCCTCCCCAACTCCAGCAGCCTCATATCTCTCATCAAATCCATTAATATAAATTATATCCTTTTTATAAAGAGAGAAATTACATCCAATAATTCCTTTTCTTTTTCTATTCAACCATGAGCTCAATATTCTACTTGTGACTCTTAACCCCTTCTCTACATTCTTTCCTTTTCTGAAAAAAATATACTCAGCGAACATCAAAAACAAGTTTTCTTTAAAAAAAACCTCTGGTCTAATAGATGTTATTTTTCGACTAAAAAATGCCGATAAGTCTACTCGTCTACCATTCAAAAAAACGCCACTCTCAGCATTGGTCAAATGATCGAGGACAAAAAACTCTTGAGGAATGCAGTCTCCATCAATAAATATTATATATTCATTGGAGGTCGCTTGCACTGCTTTGTTTAGTATTTTGTTTTTTCTAAAACCTTTATCTTCATGCCAAACATGACCTATTGAATAACTATAATTTGCTTTTATACGACATATTTCAGCAACCACATCCTCCTTGGAACCATCATCAGCAATAATAACTTCAAAATTATTATCATATTGATTATCAAGAGCAGATAGAATGATCTTTAATAAATCAATGTTATTATAAAATGCGATTACTATACTAGCTTTCATCTGTCCACCTTATATTATGATTACCCGTAATTTTCATTCAGCCTCAAGCGTTGATAAAGGGCGCACAAGCAAGAGCGTTAAAAAAATCCATAGATGCGATCTCGGGTTCTTTGCAGAAAACCAATAATTCTCATTGATTCCAAGCCAAGATTAGATAGCTCGTTAGCGATTTTCTCGTCGATGTAACCAAACTAATTATGTATATTTTCATCATGTAATCCAAAAACTATGGATGAAGTTATAACTAAGGCAGCGACGAAAAAACTGATCCCAGAGTTATGGCTGAGAAATGCCTGACTCAGGCAAAAATCGATCGTTGAAAAAACAGTAACAGTCATTAATGCCGCCCCACAATGCACATCAACATTATGGGGTTGACGCAGGCGTCGCTTTACCAGAAATAACGGGGTCAACATCATCAGAAGCAAGGTACCAAGGCCGACTATACCTCGCTTTGCCATTTCATCAAGGAACTGGTTATGGGCATGGGCGTTGAAGTCATACATAAACTGACTGATCTCTCCACGAGCCAGCTGCGCTTGCTGAGACTCTCGAACTCCATGGTTTCCCCAACCAAATAGCGGTTTTTCGGTGAAGCTCTGCCATGCGCTCCGCCACAGCTGAAATCTCATGCCAAGCGAGGTATTGAGATTTGTCTTGTCTAGATATTGGCTGATGTCTCGTTGAGCCAGCTCGATTCGTTCCTCCACACCACTCTGTGGTTGAGCAATGAGAAAAACACTGCACAACAGAGCTCCCATAAGCATGGCAATGGTGCTCTTACGATATAGGCATTCTTTAAACAATATTCCGATGGTTAACAGGATGACGGGTAGCAAGACCCAGCCACCGCGGGTACCCGAAAGGAAACTGGCTCCCATTCCTGCACAGGTTCCCAACACCATAAAGAGCGAGAATCCCAACTTTCCCTTCTTCTGAGCCCACAGCAAGCCACAGAGGCAAAAAAGCCCAAGCGACATGGCAATATTGCCACTCTGAAGTGGCATCATATCGTCAAATGCCCGCTCGTAACCCAAGAACAACTTGTCATAAATTGCGACACCAAATGCGAGGAGTGCACCGACACCACAACCTGACAGTAACAGAAGGGGACGCACCGGTACGTTGGCTAATAATGGCAACATGGCAGCAGCCATCAACGCTCTGCTTGCCCTATCGATTTCACTGATCTTTCCACCATCCCACCAGACTGAGATAGCCATGACCAGAAAATAGAGCAACAAACTAAGCCCGATAAACTTTAATTCACAAGATAGCCCCCATGCTGAACGCTTCATAAAAATAATATAGATACTAGCTATCAACAATATAGCGGGCCCATAGGAATATCCGCTCGGAATGGCCAATGTTAACGCACCAAATAAAAATACTGCGACTTGCACTAAGTTATGTAATATATTCGCACGCCACGGTGGAATTACAGGACTGGCCAATATCATGACAATTTATCCATAGAAAATATCAGCTCTCTCGATAGTAGTTACACAATGCATCCAAATGCCGAGACATACCAAATTCTTGTTCTGCCCGTTCACGGGCCAATTTCCCCAAGCGATAATTTAATTCAGAATCTCGCAGCAGTACCTTGATCTGCCCAGCGATAGCTTGTGGCTGCAACGGATCGGCTAACAGCCCCACGCCACCTAACACTTCTGGCACCGCGCCGGTAGTGGCGCCGACGATGGGTTTGCCAGCAGCCATAGCCTCGATCACGGTGAGGCCGAAGGCCTCGTTGTGAGAAGGGATCACCACCACATCCATCGCCTGCAACATGCGGGCGGTATCTCGTCGGAAGCCGGAAAAATGCACCGCACCACCGAGTTGACGTTGGGCAATGTCGCGCTCCAGCTCAGTGACGAAGGGCTCATCAGCCCCCTCGGTGGCAAGCGTCCCCCCCACCAGCAGCAGTTGGAGATCGGTAAATTCGGTGCGCAGCAGCGCAAAGGCTTCGAGTAATTCACGCTGGCCTTTACCGGGGCTGAAGCGCCCAACCATGCCGATCAGGAGGCCATCAGCAATACTCAGCTCACCACGAATAAGGGCTGGCTCTTCCTGGCAAGAGGTCAACTCGGTGCCCAGCCACAGCCGCTGAATACGCTCGGCGGGGAGCGGTAAGGAGGCGCGATTGCGCCTCAGTGTCTCATCACTGATGGAGAGCACCCTATCGACCTTGCCGTAGATCCAGCGATGCAGTGGATCCTTCTTCGGCCGTTTCGAGCCCATATGCTCGGTGAAAATGAGGCGAAAGGAGGAAAAAGTGCCAAGTAGTACGGCCAATAGCAGATCGCTGGACTTGTGGCAGTGCACGATCTGGATGCCACTTTGCTTCATCCAGCGCAGCAGCGCAGGCAGACGCAGTATGGCCTGGCCACGTGAAGCGACCTCGAACACCTCCAGACCAGCAGCGCGCATATCGGTAGCGATGCGGCTACCGGCAAGAGCCAGCCCGAACACGTGCCAACCCCGCTCCACCAGCCCCTTGCCGACCCGGATAGGGTACATCTCCAACCCCCCCCAACCCTGAGAAAGGCAGATCTGCAATACACTACCCGGAGCAACCACATTTGCCGGAGCGTTCATCGGTTCAACCAGGCCATGTAATCGGCCACGCCTTCGGCCACAGTCTTGAACTCGCCGTCATAGCCGACGCCGCGCAACTTGGTGAGATCCGCCTGGGTGAAGCTCTGGTAGCGACCCTTGAGGTGATCCGGGAAGGGAATGTATTCGATGGCGCCTTTCTGGTGATGCCTGATCACGGCTTCCGCCACGTTCTGGAACGGCTCGGCACGGCCGGTGCCGCAGTTGAAGATGCCGGAGTGCTGCGGATTCTGCCAGAACCAGAGGTTCACCTTGCAGACGTCGTCCACGTAGATGAAGTCGCGCATCTGGCCGCCATCCGGGAAGCCGTCACAGCCCTCGAACAGCTTGGGATTGTCACCCTGCTTCACCTGGGTATTGAGGTGGAAGGCCACGGACGCCATGGAGCCCTTGTGCTGCTCGCGGGGACCATAGACGTTGAAGTACTTGAGACCCACCACCTGGGAGTTGATCTCCGGCATCCAGCGACGCACGTACTGATCGAACAGCTGCTTGGAGTAGCCGTAGACGTTGAGGGGCTGCTCGAACCTCGGGTCTTCGATGAAGTTGTCGTTGCGCCCGCCATAGGTCGCGGCGGAAGAGGCGTAGATGAAGGGGATTTCCCGTTCGATGCAGTAGTGGAACAGATCCTTGGAGTACTCGTAGTTGACCTCCATGATGAACTTGCCGTTCCACTCGGTGGTCGCGGAGCAGGCGCCTTCGTGGAAGATCACCTCGATGCCGTCATCCCACTCCTCGAATTCGTCACCGGAGACAATCCGCGCCTGGAACTCGTCCTTGTCCATGTAGTCGGCGATGGTGAGGTCGACCAGGTTGACGAACTTGGTGCCGTCGGTCAGGTCATCGATGACCACGATATCGGTCCGTCCTTGAGCGTTCAGCTGCTTGACCAGATTGCTGCCGATAAAGCCAGCACCGCCAGTTACTACGATCATGGAGTTTGCCTCGCGTACGTTGTGGCCCCGTGTGACTGCCTGTTAAAGCTGTGTATAGTGGGCCAATTTGAAATTGCCGAAAAGTTTATCACGGGCCGCAAGGGGATTCGACCTCGATGACTTTTCCCCTTCGGGCCCGGCAGAGGGACCAGCGATGAAGACCAGAGACAGGATCATCCACAGCGCCACCGAGCTGTTCAACGATCAGGGCGAGCGCAACATTACCACCAACCACATTGCCGCACACCTTGGCATCAGCCCGGGCAACCTTTACTACCACTTCAGAAACAAAGAAGACATCATCCACTCCATCTTCGATCAGTACGCCCGCCACCTGAGCGACAGCTTCACTCCGATCCGCAGCAGCGAGATCCGGCTGGAGGATCTGATGGGCTACCTGGATGCCATCTTCTATTTGATGTGGCAGTTCCGCTTCTTCTACGCGAATCTGCCGGACATCCTGAGTCGCGACGAGCTGCTGCAGCAGAAATACCTCAAGGCACAGGAGCAGCTCCGTGCCACCGTGGAGACGCTGCTCAGAAGCCTGCGCGAAGGCGGCATCATCGCCGTCAGCGATGAAGACCTGCCGGATCTCGGCCAGACCATCAAGATGGTCGTCACCTGCTGGATCCCGTTCCAGATTGCCCAGGCCCCGGCCACCCGCATCACCAAACCCCTGCTCTACCAGGGGGTCTTGCGGGTGCTGTTTTTGCTGCGCCCCTACGTGCAGCCACAGGTGGCCCCCCAGATACATCAACTGGAGCAACATTATCACCAACTGGCCCAACCAGCCGGGTGAGATCTGTTTCACAATTGTTGATTATCAGCATAAAAATTTGAATTTATACGCAGGGATTACAGTAAAATGTTGCCCATTCTAGGGTCTGTCGGCGTTTCGTCGCGACCGTGACGACGCCGAACTGTGCGGGTTGCACGGCCCGGGATCCTGATAACACAGTCGATACAGCAATGAGGACCGAGGATGTCTAACGGATTCTATCGTCACCTGACCGAACAGCTCGAACAGGTCAAGGCGGAAGGGCTATACAAGCAGGAGCGCATCATCACCTCGGCCCAGCAGGCCCAGATTGCGGTGGGCGGCGAGCAGGTACTGAACTTCTGTGCCAACAACTACCTGGGGTTGGCCAACCACCCCGACCTGATTGCCGCCGCCCATCAGGGGCTCGAGAGCCACGGCTTCGGCATGGCCTCCGTGCGCTTCATCTGCGGTACCCAGGACCAGCACAAGGCGCTGGAGCAGAAGCTGTCCGCCTTCCTCGGCACCGAAGACAGCATCCTCTACTCCTCCTGCTTCGACGCCAACGGCGGTCTGTTCGAGACCCTGTTCGGTGCCGAAGACGCCATCATCTCCGACGCCCTCAACCATGCCTCCATCATCGATGGGGTGCGGTTGTGCAAGGCCAGGCGCTATCGCTACGCCAACAACGACATGGCCGAACTGGAAGCCCAGCTCAAGCAGGCCGATGCCGACGGCGCCCGCTTCAAGCTGATCGCCACCGACGGTGTCTTCTCCATGGATGGCGTCATCGCCGACCTCAAATCCATCTGCGATCTGGCCGACAAGTACGATGCGCTGGTGATGGTGGATGACTCCCACGCCGTCGGCTTCATCGGCGAGAACGGCCGCGGCACCCACGAATACTGCGAGGTGATGGAACGGGTCGACATCATCACCGGTACTCTGGGCAAGGCGCTGGGTGGCGCGTCCGGTGGCTACACATCCGGCAAGAAAGAGGTGATCGACTGGTTGCGTCAGCGCTCCCGTCCCTACCTCTTCTCCAACTCCCTGGCACCCTCCATCGTCTCGGCCACCATCAAGGTGATCGACATGCTGGCCGAGGGTCACGACCTGCGTGCCCGCCTCAAGGAGAACAGTGCCTACTTCCGCGAGCGCATGAGCGCCGCCGGCTTTATCCTGGCCGGTGCCGATCACGCCATCATTCCGGTCATGCTGGGGGATGCCAAACTGGCCGCCGAGATGGCGAGCCGCATGCTGGACGCCGGTATCTACGTGGTGGGCTTCTCCTTCCCCGTGGTACCCAAGGGTCAGGCGCGCATCCGGACCCAGATGTCCGCCGCCCATACCCGGGAGCAACTGGACAAGGCGATCGATGCCTTCATTCGCATCGGTCGCGAGCTCGGTGTGATTTGATCACATGGCTGGCTGATTAAAACGGGGGCCAAGGTTGGGCCCCATTTTATTACCCTCTGTACCCGGCATGGCGCCGTGAGGAATCTGTCATGAAAGCACTCTCCAAACTCAAATCCGAAGTCGGCATCTGGATGACTGATGTCCCGGCTCCCGAGCTCGGCCACAACGATCTGCTCATCAAGATCCGCAAGACCGCCATCTGCGGCACCGACATGCACATCTACAACTGGGACGAGTGGGCCCAGAAGACCATTCCCGTCCCCATGGTGGTGGGGCACGAGTATGTGGGAGAGGTGGTCGCCGTCGGCCAGGAAGTGCGCGGCTTCGCCATCGGCGATCGCGTCTCCGGCGAAGGCCACATCACCTGCGGCCACTGCCGCAACTGCCGTGCCGGTCGCACCCACCTGTGCCGCAACACCATTGGTGTGGGTGTGAACCGCCCGGGTTCCTTCGCCGAATACCTGGTGATCCCGGCCTTCAACGCCTTCAAGCTGCCGGACAACATCCCCGATGAGCTGGCCGCCATCTTCGATCCGTTCGGCAACGCCGTGCACACCGCCCTCTCCTTCGATCTGGTGGGTGAAGACGTGCTCATCACCGGCGCAGGCCCCATCGGCATCATGGCCGCTGCCGTCTGCCGTCACGTTGGCGCCCGTCACGTGGTGATCACCGACGTCAACGAATACCGGCTGGAACTGGCCCGCAAGATGGGCGCCACCCGTGCCGTCAACGTGGCCAAAGAGAAGCTCTCCGATGTCATGGAAGATCTCGGCATGACCGAAGGGTTCGATGTGGGGCTGGAGATGTCCGGGGTACCCAGCGCCTTCCAGGACATGATCGACAAGATGAACCACGGCGGCAAAATCGCCATGCTCGGCATTCCTCCCTCCACCATGGCCATCGACTGGGGCAAGGTGATCTTCAAGGGACTCTTCATCAAGGGGATCTACGGCCGCGAAATGTTCGAAACCTGGTACAAGATGGCAAGCCTCATCCAGTCTGGCCTGGATCTCAGCCCCATCATCACCCACCATTTCCATATCGATGACTTCCAGCAGGGCTTCGAAGCCATGGGCTCGGGCAAGTCCGGCAAGGTGATCCTGAACTGGGATTGAGGACACGCGAGGGGCGCCTGGGCAATCAGCGCGCCCTATTTTGTTCAGCCTCACTACACCCGGCGTATGCCGGGTTTTTTTATTTGGCATCACCCCTTCCCGCTCTGCCACTTTGTTTGCAGATTGCTTAACACTTCACACACAAGCGTTTAAATGGCTGTAACTATTCGGTTATAATCCCGTCGTTTTCTGGGGATAATAAGAGCCTGCTGGGAGTACATGAGCGTGTTGAAAAAACTGAGCTATTTGCTGGCTGCCGGGATGGCGGCCGCCACTCTGTCCGGCGCCGTCCTTGCCGCCGATGACATGTCGACAGAGGCCATCGCCGAGCGTATTGCCCCGGTTGGCCAGGTTTATACCGCCAAGGATCTGGAAGGCATTGCGACCGCGGCGGCCGCGCCTGCGGCAGCCTCCTCCGGCCCACGTGACGGCGAGACCGTGTTCAAGGGTGCCTGCTTCGCCTGCCATGATACCGGTGCCGCTGGCGCCCCCAAGCGAGGTGACAAGGCCGCCTGGGAGCCACGCATCGCCCAGGGATTCGACACCTTGCGCAAACACGCCATCGAAGGCTTCACCGGCAAGGCTGGCATGATGCCACCGCGGGGGACCTGCGCCACCTGCAGTGACGAAGAGATCGAGAACGCCATTCACTACATGATCGACAAGCTCTAAGTAATTGAAAGGGCTCCTCTTGCAGCCCTTTCAATCCCATCACTTCCGACTACGCTTGAAGGTAAGTTTTTTCGGGAGTGTTGCATGTCAGTTCAGCCCACCACACCGCCAGACTCGCACTCCTTGCTGGCGGTCGTCTCCTCCATCATGGATTTTCCCGCCCCCGGCATTGCCTCCCCCGAGGATTACGCCCGACTGGTCGGTATGCTGGACACACTCTGCCCTCTGCAACATTTCGCCATGCTGGGGCTGGCCGACGGGGGGCTGAACTGGCGCTACACCTATCAGCTTCCCGACGTGTTCAAGCAACAATTGGGACGGGAAGAACCTCGCCTCACCGAACAGCTCACCCGGCTCGATGAAGGTCAGGGCTGGTGCGTGCAGCCTGTGGAGCATATCGACGTGCAGTGGTTGCTGGCACGCAGCACCCCGGATCAGGCACCCACCCTGAGGCTGCTGCTGGAGTGCCTGGCCAAACGCCTGCACGAAACCCAGACCGGTACCCAGCTGGCGGGGCAGGCTTCCCCTCTCATGCAGCGGGATCCCCAGTGGCAGGAGAAAATCGAGAAGATCGGCCGAGTGATGCGCCTGGCTCACAACCTGCCTCAGCATGCCCTGTTTGCCCAGTTGGAAGCTGTGTTGCGCCAGATGCTCTCGGTCAGCGACATGTTGCTGATCCGGCTGGAAAACCAGCGACTGGAGCGACTCTATCCACCACACCTGACATACGACGATGACATCATTCGGGCCATGTGCCACAGCACCAACAGCGTAGAGCGCCATGAAGAGGGACTTTACTGGTACAGCCTGCCCCTGCGCCAGCAGCAGCAATACTTTGCCCACCTCATCCTCAACATGACCCGGCCTCTGGAAACCGATGACAGGCTGTTCCTCGATTTCCTGCGCCATCAGCTGACCCTGTTGCTGGAGCTCAAAAGGGTGCGACAGCAACTCGATGAGCTCAACTCGGAGGAGTCCATCAACCAGCGACTCCAACAGCTGCGCCAAACCAACTTGAGGTTGCAGAAACGGCTCAAGCATCATCAGGAGCTGGAGCGGCGGCTCCAGTTCAATGCCCTGCACGACCCGCTGACCCAGTTGCCAAACCGGGCGCTGCTGATGAATCACCTGCATCATGCCATGACCCGCTACCGCCGTTACCAGACAGCCGGCTTCACCCTGATTTTCGTCGATGTGGATCACTTCAAGCAGGTCAATGACGCCCTGGGCCACAGTGCCGGCGATCAGTTGCTGCAGGAGCTGGGCAGCAGGCTGCAAGGCTGCATCCGGCAAAATGACATGGTGGCGAGGCTCGGAGGGGACGAATTCGTCATCTATCTTGACAACAGCCAGCGGGAAGAGGACATCAGCCCCGTGCTCAATCGCCTGATTGGCCGTATCGGCCATCCGTTCCGGCTCCAGGGCAACGAACTGACCATCACCGTCAGTCTGGGGGTCGCCAACGTGACGGAGCAAACGGCCGATGTCAGTGAACTGCTGCACCAGGCAGACCTCGCCATGTACCAGGCCAAGCGTAACGGCCGCAGCCGCATCGTCATGTATTCGGAGGCCTGTACCGAACAGGCGGGGTCACCGGAAGAGCGGCTCTTCAGAGCCTTGCGGGAAGGGCGGATTGTGCCCTACTTCCAGCCGGTGATCAGGCTGTGTGACAGCCGCCTGGTCGGACTGGAGGTGATGGCGCGCTGGATAACGGAGGAAGGGGAGCTCAAGGATGCATTCGACTTCATTCCTCTGGCGGAACAGTGCGGCCTCATTCAGGATCTGGACCGCCAGATCCTCAAGCGCACCTGCCAGCAACTGAAGCTTTGGCAACCCGCCTCCGGGGTCGGTCGTTTCAGGATAGCCATCAACCTCTCCGGCAAGCACCTGGCCAGCCACGAGCAGATCATGCAACTGCTCACCATCATGGAGGAGGAGGGTGTCATCCCCGCATGTTTCATCTTTGAGTTCAACGAACGCGAGCTCTCCCGGCAGAGTGCCGACTCCCTCACTGCCCTGCATGAACTGAGGGCGAAAGGGATCCAGGTCAGCCTGGATGACTTCGGCACCGGCTTCTCTTCCCTCAACGCCCTGTTTCACTTCCCAGTGGATTACATCAAGGTGGACGACAGCTTCACCCATCGCATGTTGAACTCCCCCAAGGATCTGGCGCTTATCCGCGCCATGCGGGACATCTGCCAGGACCTCGACTTCACCCTGGTGGTCGAGGGGATCGAAAATCAGCAGCAGTTGCAAAAGCTCATCGAGCTTGGCTGCGCCCTCGGGCAAGGGCGCCATATCTCGCCCCCGCTGCCGGGAGCCGATATTCCCCCTCTGCTGGGTCAGGCTTCTCGAGAGACCAAGCCTTCCGACCTCAATCCTTCTTGAACAGGGCCCGCAGGTTGGCGACACCAACCTGCCCCTTCTGCTGGCGCTCCTCGGCCGTCACCTTCTTCTGGTTTTCCCACTCCAGGTCATCCTGGGGCAGCTCCAGCAGGAAGCGGCTCGGCTCCGGCCGCACCGACTCGCCAAACTGGCGGCGCTCCTTGCAGAGAGTAAAGGTCAGCTCGGTCTGGGCCCGGGTGATCCCCACGTAGGCGAGGCGCCGCTCCTCCTCCACATTATCCTCGTCGATGCTGGTCTGGTGGGGCAGCAGCCCCTCCTCCATGCCCACCATGTAGACATAGGGAAATTCCAGCCCCTTGGAGGCGTGTAGGGTCATCAGCTGCACCTGATCCGCCTCATCCTCCCCTTCGTTGCGCTCCATCATGTCCCGCAGGGTGAGCCGGGTAACCACCTGTGCAAGCGTCATCGACTCTTCCAGCTCGTCCCCCTCCAGCATCTCGCTGATCCAGCGATAAAGGGTGGAGACGTTTTGCATCCGCATCTCCGCCGCCTTCGGACTGGGGGAGGTCTCATAGAGCCACTCCTCGTAGTGGATCTCCTTGATCATGTCCCGTACCGCCTCCACCGGATTGCCGCGCAGCACCTGATCGCCAAGCCTCACCAGCCAGTTGGTGAAGGCCTGCAGGGCGGATAGACCGCGCCCGGAGAGGTGTTGCTCCAGCCCCAGCTCGAAGCTGGCGGCAAACAGGCTCTTGCCGCGCTGGTTGGCGTACTGGCCCAGTTTTTCGAGGGTAGTGGGGCCTATCTCGCGGCGCGGCAGGTTGACTACCCGCAGGAAGGCAGTGTCCTCATCCGGGTTAACTAGCAGCTTGAGGTAGGCCATGATGTCCTTGATCTCGGTGCGGGAGAAAAATGAGGTACCGCCCGAGATACGGTAGGGAATGCGGTTGGTCATCAGCGCCTTCTCGAAGATGCGCGACTGATGGTTGCCCCGATAGAGGATCGCGTAATCCTTGAACCGGGTGCGGTTCATGAACTTGTGGCCCATCAGCTCGGCGGCGATACGCTCCGCCTCGTGCTCCTCATTCTTGGCAAACAGCACCTTGAGCTTCACCCCCTCGTCCAGCTCGGAGAAGAGCGCCTTGTCGTAGACATGGGGATTATTGGCGATCAGGATGTTGGCGCACTTGAGAATACGCCGCTTGGAGCGGTAGTTCTGCTCCAGCTTGATGAGCCGCAGATTGGGGAAATCTTCGTTCAGCAGCACCAGGTTCTGCGGCTTGGCACCGCGCCAGGAGTAGATGGACTGGTCGTCGTCCCCCACCACGGTGAAGCGGGCCCGCTCGCCGACGATCTGCTTCACCAGCTCGTACTGGCTGGTGTTGGTGTCCTGGTATTCGTCGACCAGCAGATAGCGGATCTTGTTCTGCCAGCGCTCGCGCACCTCCTGATTGCTCTTGAGCAGCAGGGTCGGCATCACGATGAGGTCGTCAAAATCCAGCGCGTTGTAGGCCACCATCTGGCGGTGATAACGCTCGTAGAGCTGGGCCATCAGCACCTCTTCCGGGCCGCGGGCGATGCGCATGGCGCGAGCCGGCAGGATGAGGTCGTTCTTCCAGTTGGAGATCTGGCTGATGAGGGCCGAGAGCTTGTCCTTGTCGTTATCGAGCTCCGCCTCGGTCAGCTCTTTCAGCAGCGCCAGCTGGTCGGTATCGTCGAACAGGGAAAAATTGGCCTTGAGATTCAGGCTCTTGTGCTCGCGGCGGATGATCTCAAGCCCCAGAGTGTGGAAGGTGGAGACCATCAGCCCCCGCGCCTCCTTGCGACCGAGGGTCTGACCGACCCGCTCCTTCATCTCCCGCGCCGCCTTGTTGGTAAAGGTGACCGCCGCTATGTTGCGTGCGTTGTAGCCGCACTGCTGTACCAGATAGGCAATCTTGTTGGTGATGACGCGGGTCTTGCCCGATCCGGCACCCGCCAGCACCAGGCAAGGGCCGGAGACATACTTGACCGCTTCGTTCTGATTGGGGTTGAGCTTCATGGGCCGGATCTCTTGGCTTATGATGAGGGGCGGCATTGTAGCAGAGATCCCGCAGGCAGCCGAAACCGGGCACGGGATCCCGCCACTTCATCTTGTGTTTGCCGGCCATTTTCCGGATCATGACCGACTTTTCCAGACGAGATGAGGGGAGCATGAATCAGCAACAGCACGACCGGCTGCGCGGCCAGTTTCCAGCCTTGGCGCAGGAGGTGAACGGCCACCCTCTGGTCTATCTGGACAACGCCGCCACCACCCAGAAACCGCAAGCCGTGCTGGATGCGATCAATCACTACTATCGGGCCGACAATGCCAACGTGCACCGCGCCGCCCATGCCCTGAGCGGCCGGGCCACACGCGCCTTCGAAGATGCCCGCGGGACGGTTGCCCGCTTTATCAATGCCCCTCGCAGCCACGAAGTGATATGGACCCGTGGCACCACGGAGGCGATCAATCTGGTGGCCCAGAGCTGGGGGATGAGCGAGCTGAGGGCGGGGGATGAAATCGTGCTCAGCACCCTGGAGCATCACGCCAATATCGTCCCCTGGCAGCTGGTCGCCCAGCGTACCGGTGCCGTCATCCGGGTCATCCCCCTCGATGAGCGGGGCGATCTCGACATGGCTGCCTATCTGGCCCTGCTGGGACCACGTACCCGACTGGTGAGCGTGGCTCACGTCTCCAATGCCCTTGGCACCGTCAATCCAGTCAAAGAGATGGTGGCAGCGGCCAAGGCGGTCGGGGCCCTGAGCCTCATCGACGGCGCCCAGGCGGTGGCCCATCTCGAGGTGGATGTGCAGGCTATCGGCTGCGACTTCTACGCCTTCTCCGGCCACAAGCTCTATGGCCCGACCGGCATCGGCGTGCTCTGGGGTCACACTGCACTGCAGGAACGGATGCCCCCCTGGCAGGCCGGCGGCGAGATGATCGACAGGGTCAGCTTCAGCGGCACCACCTTCAACACCCTGCCCTTCAAGTTCGAGGCGGGCACCCCCCATATTGCCGGCGCCATCGGCCTGGCTGCAGCCATCGGCTTTGTGATGGAGCAGGACAAGGATTCATTGGCCAGCCATGAAGCGGCGCTGACCGACTATCTGGTTGCCGGACTGCAACAGGTGCCAGGGCTGCGTCTGGTCGGCGAACCCGGTCAGCGCGCCGGCGCGGTCTCTTTCCTGCTGGACGACATCCACCCGCAAGATGCCGCCACCCTGCTCGACATGCAGGGCATAGCCCTGCGGGTCGGCCACCACTGCGCCATGCCGCTGATGGAATCGCTCGGTATCGGCGGCACGATGCGTGCCTCCCTGGCCTGCTACAACAACCGGGACGACGTGGACGCCCTGCTGGCCGCCCTGCACAAACTCCGTGACTTCTTCTAAGGCAGACAACCCTATGAACAGCCTCGCAACCTATACCCGGATCGGCCTTGAGCCCGATGCCGATACCATCCGACAGCAGTTTGCGGCGGCGAACGGCTGGGAGAACCAGTACCGCCTCATCATACAGCTCGGCAAACTGCTACCCACCTTGCCAGCAGAGTGGCAGCAGGAAGAGAACCGCCTGAAAGGGTGCGAGAGCCAGGCCTGGCTCAAGGGAGAGGTGGGTGAGGATGGCAATTGGCACTTTGCCTGCGACTCCGACGCCCGCATCGTGCGCGGTCTTATCGTCATCGTGCTGGCGGCGCTCAACCACCAACCCGCAGCGGCGATCCACTCCTTCGACATGGAGGGCTATTTCACCGAACTGGGGCTTGAGAAACACTTGAGCCCGTCGCGAGGCAACGGGCTCAGGGCAATCGTGCTGGCAATCCGGGAGCAGGCAGTCTAACCCGCCTGGTTCAGTGGTCGATCAGGCTTCACCAATCGACCCTACTTCTTCCTTTCCAGCCTCTTTCTCGGCACGGGCCCCGCGCTCGGCAATCTTCTTCAATACCCGGGACGCGGCAACCAAGCCAAAGGTGGCCGTCACCGGCGTCACGGCACCAAAGCCGGAGGCGCAATCCATCTTCATATTGCCGTCGCTGGCCGCCTTGGCCTGGCAGGTGCCGCCATTGCCATCCGGATAACTCAGCTGCTCGGTTGAGAAGACACACTCCACCCCGAATTTGCGCGCCGGGTTCTTGCTGAAGTTGTGTAGCCGGCGCAGGTCGGAGCGCACCTTGGCGGCCAGCGGATCCTGAATGGTCTTGGCCAGGTCGGCCACGGTGATCTGGGTCGGGTCCATCTGCCCGCCGGCACCGCCCGCCACAATCACCGGGATCTTGTTGCGCTTGCAGAAGGCAATCAGCGCCACCTTGGCCTTGACCGAGTCGATGGCATCCACCACATAGTCAAACTCCCGCTTGATATGCTCGCCCAGGTTGTCGGCGGTGACGAAGTCATCCACCTCGATCACCTCGCAATCCGGGTTGATGGCACGGATGCGCTCGGCCATCACCTCCGTCTTGAGACGGCCGACCGTCCCCTGCATGGCGTGGATCTGGCGATTGGTGTTGGTGATGCAGATGTCGTCCATGTCGATCAGAGTGATCTGGTTGATGCCAGCCCGAGCCAGCGCCTCGGCCGCCCAGGAGCCGACGCCACCGATCCCGACCACGCAGACTTTCGCCTGGCTGAAGGAGCCAAGGGCACGCTGGCCATAAAGACGGGCTATGCCCCCGAATCGCTGTAGATACTCTGCTTTCATACCACCACCTTGCTTGAGGGCGGCCATTATAGCGGCAACCTCTCTCAGGGGCGATGATCGGATGATGGCGGTGTTGATGTGAGGGGAAATGGGTGCTGTCTCGGGAACGAAAAAAAGCCCAGTCGTTAGACTGGGCTTCTTGAGTAGTGGCGGAGCGGACGGGACTCGAACCCGCGACCCCCGGCGTGACAGGCCGGTATTCTAACCGACTGAACTACCGC